>JBBQMA010000077.1:0-8645 GCA_038328415.1 Chitinophagales bacterium
ATGCTAAAACATGCGTCAGATACTTCCGAAAAACTGTTGCAGAGGATAGTAACCCATACAATATTGATCCTGAGAAGATTGCAATGTGGGGAATCGGTACAGGTGGCTATATTAGTTTGGCTGCTGCCACTCTTTTTAATGTTCAGCAAACTTATGTTCCAAAATTCTTTATCGGATCAAATCCTATGGTCATTGAATCAATAAACGGTGATGTTGAGGGAAAGAAATTTGGTGTTGTGCCACCTGGCATTCCTTACCCTTTCCCGGCTGGAGATACCCTATGTTATGCTAATCATGTAAATTATTCTTCAGATTTTCACTTGATGGTAAATTTAGGAGGGGCTTTGGGCGATTCATCATGGTTAAAGCCTGGTAATATGCCGATGATTTCATTTCACGTTCCAAGTGATCCATATGCACCTTGCTTTCAAGGGGTAGTCTTGGTTCCACCTCCCGTGAATCTTCCTGTTGTTGATGTAGTAGGTAGTTGTTTTGTCCAACAAAAAGTGGCAGAATATAATAACAACGACATTTTTGCTTCAAAATCTTTTTTAGACCCCATTACGCAGGTTGCCAATGCCAACAATAATGGCCAAGACGGATTTTTCCCGTTCTTTACTATCGAAATAACAGACAGTTCTCCTTGGGCCTATGCAGCATCAGACAACCCTTATGGACTAGCGACTAATCCTAACTGCGAAACAACTGTCTTTAAAGGTGCCCTTTATCAAGATACGATCCTCCAATATTTCAGTCCTAGAGCTTGTGTAGCACTTGGTCTGGGTTGCGATCTTAATGGTTATTCTTCCACAAAAGATTTGTCAGTAGCCCAAACTGGATTAAATATTGCACCTAATCCAGTTGTTGAAATGATCCGTTTACAATCAAATCCTGAGTATCCTATGATCCAGGTTGAAGTTTACGACCTTCAAGGACGGATTATCAATGTTCAGAACAATATTCTACAGGAAACCGTTGAAATTCCAAATACTGGAATGGCTCCAGGAATCTATTTTGCCCGAGTATTCTTCAAACAGGGCTTGAGCACAGTTAAGTTTGTAGTTCAATAACTTGACTCCCAAATGTCTAATTCCTAAAAGAGGCTGCTTTGCAAAAGGCAGCCTCTTTTAAATATATAGCTCCACCAATCCCTCAGGCAGGTTCATTTGAATGATTCGCTTGTCCATATCCATGCCCAGTATAAGATCTTCGTGCAAAGGAATGAGTATTTCCTTTCCATTTTGTTCAATTACAGCCGTTAGCTGTGTTGGAAGTTCAATGATATCTATGATAGGCCCATACTTGATTTGTGTATGTTGATCCTCAATTATGAACCCCATCCACTCCTCAAACGGATCTTCCTCCGTTATCAATGCCAACTCTTCAGAATAATTTAGTGCAATGGGGAGCCCTCTCAAGCTTTCAACAGCCGTGCGATCAGGTAGCCCCTCAAAGCCCACAATGATGCCGCCTGCATTCCTTACAGAACTAATTCGGTAAGGCAATCCTCGAACCAGGACATAAACACCATCATCCAAAAAGTCAAGATACCGGTCATTGGTCGGGATTACGTGAATCTCTCCTTTCAAGCCGTGAGGTTTGCCCAACTTACCGATATGTATAGGGTTAGCCATAACCATGCATTTATTGATAGGTCAAAAGACGTTGTTCCAAAATATAACCTTTTTCAGCCTTTAAAGGCCAGGATATGCCATCACAGGCTACCGGATTACCGTTGCATTGGGTATCGAGAATTTCCATTTTTCGAAAAATCATTCCAACTCCCCGCTGATAATATTCAACACTAAAACGTCGCTCTAAAAGGTTTTCAGTATCTACTTGACGAATTGTTAGCACGTCTGTCCATAGCTTGCCGGCAACATTTAGGCTCTCACGCTTACCTAAAACCAAAAAAGCCCATCCTTTGAACGGTTGCATTAGTTCACCTGCAATGGGTAATTTAATCAGTGGGTCAAAAAAGACTGTGCCATCCCATGCAAGTCCGGTATAGATCGGATGGATGGCTTTAATAAGTATCAGATTATCCTCATTCCAGATTAATCTATCATCCTGTTGTGTTACGCTGAATGTTTTGGTATAAATCCAGCCTTGAAGTGAATCGCGACTAAAGTAGCGATCAATAACAAAAACCATTCCGGCAGCAGTAACAAACGTATCAGTCACCGTTTCACGAATATAGGCTTTTAATGTATCGACGGGTTTAACGCTGCCAAATGGGTCATAAATTACTGAGTCGACCTCCCAAAGCCATGATTTTCCCATAGCAAAAGGGAAAAAGTCTGATCCATTTTCGGAATCCACCGGATCTATTAAAGGATCTTGTTGACAAGAGAAGAATAATAACAGCATCAGGGCAAACAATGGATGAGTTGCTCTAACCATGGTCACCAAGTCTTTTGCTTCCATAAATAATACCTCCTCCCACCACATCCTCATCCTCGTAGAAAACAGCTGATTGACCCGGAGCCACACCCCTTACATTTGCATGGAAAGAAACTTCAACCTGATCATCTGTTTTCTGTAGTACTTCACTAATGGCGCCGGGATCGTTATAACGAATCTGCGTTATGACTTCTCTTGTCGTGTACAAGTCTTCATATTTCATTATATTAATACCGCCCACATTTATACTATTTCGAATCAACGCATCCAATTCACCCAAAACAACGGTATTCGTTTCAGGACGGATCTCGGTTACAAACATTGGTTTGCCAAAGGCTGTCCCTAGACCTTTTCGTTGGCCAATGGTATAAAACGGATAGCCTTCATGTGTACCGATGGCCTTGCCCAACTGATCCACAAATGTTCCACCACTAACGGTTTCTTCAAGACCTTCTACTCTGCGTTTCAAAAAACCACGGTAATCATTATCTGGTACAAAACATATCTCGTAGCTCTCAGCCTTCTTAGATAGGTCTGTAAATCCCCAGTCTGCAGCCATCTGTCTGACTTCCGGTTTGTGGTAGGGACCAAGCGGAAACTGACTTCGTGATAAACAAGCCTGAGACAAACCCCATAACACATAACTTTGATCCTTATGGGTATCAATGGCTTTCCGAATAAACAGACGATCGTCATTTTGTCCAATACGCGCATAATGACCCGTAGCGATGAATGCACAATCTAATGCATCGGCACGTTTCAGCAAGGCGCTCCACTTGATATGTGTATTGCATAATACACAGGGATTCGGTGTTCTTCCGGCAAGGTATTCATCAACAAAGTTGTCAATGACATAATCACCAAATTCCTCTCGGATATCAACAATAAAATGATGAAAGCCCATTTTCACGGCAACTAAGCGAGCATCATTAATAGAGTCCAGACTGCAACAACCTGTCTCTTTTCTGCTTCCACCTGAGGAGGCATAGTCCCAGGTTTTCATTGTAATCCCTATAACCTCATAACCCTGTTCATGCAACATCATTGCAGTAACAGTGGAATCTATTCCACCGCTCATGGCTACAAGAACTCGACCTAATTTACTCATTTGGCGCTATAATGGGACAAAGTTACACTCCCTATCAACAACAGGAAGCATATCTATGTTCGGAGTCCGCTTATCGCACTTGAAAGAAGCTTCTTTTGCAAATCATTATTGTCACATCCGATTTTATTTAAATTATAATTATATTTAATATGATTGGAACGGATTTTGCCCTAGACCAGTAAAATAGCATAATGAGCAATCTGGAAAGTATATTAGGCATAGGTAGCCGCGTTAATCATCCTGCATACGGACAAGGGGTTATTACAAAGCTTCATTTAGTCGCTTATGATGTTTGTTTTATACAGTACGGTGTCAAACAAGTTGGGAAAGATTATAACGCCTGGGAAATCATCGATCATATCGTGGCTGAAGAAGCGGTGACATTCACTGAAGCTGAACGATCATTGATGAAGATTCTTAAAACATGGGGTGAAATATCCGAAATAGTTAAGCTTGGTGATCGATGGTTGAACGGTTCACTCATTCTTCGGCCGGGCGAAGAGGGCCTAAAGGATAAAGAAATACCAATTGAAGACTTCTTTCATAAGATTGTAATGACCCGTGACCGTCTTCGGGTAATGGAACAACGGATAAACAGTAGCGCCCTTAAGGATGAGGAAAAAGTGAATCTTCAGCAATATATTACAAAAATCTATGGCTCGCTCACCTCTTTTAATATCCTTTTTAAGTATAAGGAAGATTATTTTGTTGGGGAAAAATCATAACGAATCCTTCAAGTAGATGTTACTTTGGGAAAAACTGATACATGCGCACTATCCAACCTCTATTCCTCTTATTTTCTTTACTGTTTACCTCTTGCTTGGTGATAGAAGAACCTCATACTAAATTGGCGCCGGGACTTTGGCGTGGTGTTTTGAAACTTGATCAGGCTCAATCATCGCGACTTGGCGGTAGCGGTGAGCAGCAAAAAAAATCAACGATTACTTTTGAGGAGGTTACTTCAGGTGAATTACCCTTTCATTTTGAAGTCATTTATACAACGAAGGACAGTTTTCAAATTGTCATCATCAATAGTGAAGAACGTATTGTTTTGGACGATATTCACTATGGTTTGGATCGCCGGACAGCAAAAGATACATTGATTGCTCATTTTCCTCTAATGGACAGCTATATAGAGGCCGTATGTGAATCTGGTGTAATGCAAGGACATTGGGTCGTAAATTATAAAGAGAATTACCGCATTCCATTTGAAGCCCGATTCGGGGAGGCCCATCGGTTTACGCCATTGACAAAAGAACCAGCACTTGACCTTACAGGTGACTGGGCCGTCCAGTTTGAACCCGGCACCCCAACGGTTTATCCAGCCATTGCAGAATTCAAACAAGATAAAAATCATCTTTCAGGTACGTTCCGAACGGAAACGGGTGATTTCCGGTTCCTTGAAGGCAGTATTCAAGCCAACAAAATCTACTTGTCCAGTTTTGATGGTTCGCATGCATTCCTTTTTGAAGGTAAAATATTGGAAGACCAATCAATTCAAGGCATATTTCGCTCTGGGTCTCACTATTTGGGATATTGGGAAGGTAAGAGAGACGATTCGTTTGCCCTGGCTGACCCGGATAGTATAACGATGTCAACAAAAAGTGGAGAAACAGTCTCCTTCAGCTTTCCGGATGCCAATGGACAACTAATAAGCACCGAAGATGCTGCCTACGCCGGAAAACCTCTAATTATACAAATTTTGGGTACATGGTGCCCAAACTGTCTGGATGAATCGATGTTTCTTAAACGCTACATAGAATCTAATCCTACGACTAAAGTTGCTGTAATCGGTATAGCCTTTGAACGCTATCGCGAACGGGAAAAAGCCTTTGATATACTGAATCGATACGCAGGAAAGTTGGATTTGCCTTACAAGTTGGTATTAGGAGGATATTTTGATAAAAAAGAAGCGGCATCACATTTACCTTTTCTTAAAGATATAAAGGCCTACCCTACAATGATTTTCCTGAATAAAGACCATAAAATTGTACGAATTCACACCGGTTTTGATGGCCCGGCCACTTCGAAATACCAACAATTCACCAGTGAATTCAATAACTTTGTACACCTCCTTGCCGCTTCGCAATAGCTGGCTGTAAGGAAATAGAAGACCATGAACAATCAACATTTTTTAGTTTTATTTCATCAGGTAAATTATACCCTGGCGGCTGCACTAACCAGAGATCTGGTTCATGCCGGATTTACTTTTTCCTTGGTATGCGATGATGACTTGTCTGAGAACGAAACGTTGGCTGATAAGCTACAGTCAAACGAGCAACCACTGCTTTTGATGGTGAGTGACAATTTTCTGAAGACCCCCTGCTGCGTTTATCAACTTTTACCTGTTCTTAAATCCCGAAGTGAAACGTCTGTACAAATAATTGTACTTACAGAAGGTATTTCACAGGAAGGACTAACACCTATACCAACCAGACTTGATCGTGTGGGCCAAATACTGCAGTACATCAATTATTGGCAGGATAAGTATCTCAAATTACGCAAGTTACAAACAGAAACTTCAAGTAATTCTGCAGTATCTGAGACTGAATTAAAATGGACCCGAAAGATCGCATTTGAGATTGGAGATCTCATAGAATATTTTCGCGAACACAACACCTACTCTTGGGAAGCCTTTTCATCGAATCAATTTGAGCTTTTCTTTCGTAAAAGCGGGAATATAAGTTTGTATCAATCGTATAAGGATACCTTTCCTTATCCGGATGATGATCGCTTTGTTGAGGACAGAATTACGGAAGAGATGGCTAAGTTAAAACAAGATGAAGATCAATTGGCTGACGTGTCCCACGTTAACCAGGAGATCCTTGAGGCTGAAGGCCTTGCTTCTGCTCTTGAAACAAATTCGTTAAATCCAACTTCCCCTACACCTGAAAAAGACCTGTTGTCAAAGTTAATAGCTTATAAAAACGGCCTGGATATAGAAGATCAATCGGGAGGCAATACGCACAAAGATGAATCAATGGATGCAGATGACCGCTTTGACGATGATGATTTTGAAGAGGAAGTGGACTTTCAATCCGGAGGCGAGATTGTCCTTCTTCCAGTAAGGGATGCTCCAGCGTTGCGCAGAATCCTACAGAATGATCCTGAAAATATCCTGGTGCGGTTAGAATTAGCTACTATTTTATCCCAGGATGAAGCGTCATTTAATGAAACTACAGGTCATCTTGAAGAGGTATTGCGTCAGGACCCTAACAATGCCAAGGCCTTTTTCCTATTGGGTCAGCTATCACAGGATTATAAGGAGTTGAAACTGGCCAAACGATACTACGAGAAGGCTTTGGAAAATGACCCGGAATACGGACAGGCACATTTTGCTTTAGCCCGTCTCCTTAGCGTTGAACAAGGTTCGTCTGATGACATCATTGCTCATTTGAACCAGGCCCGGAAATGGCTTCCTGAGCGTTCTGATGTATGGATAGCCTACGGTATGGCGCTAGCAGAAAGTGAAAACCCCAAAAAAGCTATTAAAGCCTTAAAAAAGGCGTTGAAACTCAGTCCGGAAAACGAACTCTTAAAATCTAAATTAGCCGAACTCTATTTTCAGACAGGTAACCGGATTAAAGCTATCCGTTATTATAAAGAAGGATTCTCTGATGACCCTGTTGAAGATAGAATTGAAAATAACGACTATCAGTCAGAGCATACCTTAGAAGGATTGTCACCTGACCAAGGAGACCAAACTGACAACTCCTCTGAGACCATTAATTCTGTAAAAATTCTTACTGTTCTGATTACGGGAGCTACTTCGGGTATTGGACGGGCTACTGCACGTCTATTTGCATCAAAAGGACATAGACTCATACTTACAGGTCGAAGGGAGGATCGACTTTCAGCGTTGCAGGCTGAGTTGGAACAAAACTATCATGCTACCATTTTTCCAATCACTTTTGACATTCGGCAGGAAGCAGTAACCCGACAATTAATCAAAGCATTGCCTACTGAATGGTCATCAATAGATATACTCATTAATAATGCAGGCCTTGCCAAGGGGTTGTCACCAATCCATGAGGGGAAGATTTCTGATTGGGACACCATGATTGATACGAATATCAAAGGGCTCTTGTATATGATCAGGGCTGTTTCCCCGGGTATGGTAGAACGAAAAAAGGGCCACATTATAAATATTTGTTCAACAGCAGGAAAGGAGACCTATCCTAATGGTAATGTGTATTGTGCTACTAAATTTGCTGTAGATGCATTGACGAAGAGCATTCGACAAGACCTGGTGGCTTATAATATCAGAGTAGGACAAGTTAGTCCGGGACATGCGGAAGACACTGAGTTTGCATTGAACCGATTTGATGGCGATAAGGAAAGAGCAAAGATCTATAATGATTTCAATCCGTTGAAAGCAGAAGATGTAGCAGAAGCAATCTACTACATTATTAACCAACCCCCTCATGTAAATATTCAGGATATCGTTTTGATGGGAACACAACAAGCCAGCTCTACTCTGATTAATCGAAGTGGAAGAGTATTTGATTAGTTTTTAACTTTTCAAATCAATATTTCTGCTAGTGTTGTGTTAACACTAGTTCATAACACCTCCGCTACAACAAAAATACTTCCGCAAACAAGGATCAGATCTTGTGGGGACGCTCGTCTTTTAGCTGCTTTCAACGCAAACTTTACAGATAAATAGTGCCGTCCATTCATACCTAAAGGTTTGCATAATTGACGTAATAAATTGGCATCCAGCCCTCTGGGCACATCAGCTTTGGCAAAATAGTAACTTGCATTCTTTGGGAAGAGTGGTAAAATACCTGATAAATCTTTATCTTGAACTACACCGAATATAATATGGGTTCGGGGAAAGGACTTTTTGCCCAATGCGTTGAAGAGCATAGCTAGTCCATCTTTATTATGTGCACTATCACACAGAATCATAGGTTCCAGGCTGAGAATAGTCCAACGTCCAATAAAATTTGTTAACGATCGCACATTCTTAAGGGCAAAATCTCGCTTTTTAAGATCCTTATTTAGACCTAAGTTTTCATATAACACATCAACCGTTGCTAAAAACGAAATGATATTTTTTGCCTGGTAGGGGCCTGCCAAATCACTTTCAATTTTCTGATTAATACCATTCCTGTCAATAATCAAGGTCGAC
>JBBQMA010000078.1:0-8611 GCA_038328415.1 Chitinophagales bacterium
GCCCGCGTCTGGCTCCATGCAAGACCCTGACCTCATTGCTATCTTCGTCGCGCCCCTTGAAGCCGCCAGTATCCACTACCTCGTGTCTGGATCCGTGGCCACCGCAATCTACGGGGAGCCTCGCAACACCCTGGATATTGATCTTGCGGTATTTCCAGTCCCATCTCAAATCGCATCCTTTTCCCTGCTGTTTCCAGAATCCGATTTCTATCTTCCTCCAACCGATGTCATCGCCGTCGAATGCCGCCGAACTTCTCGCGGCCACTTCAATATCATCCACCACGCCACCGGCCTCAAAGCCGATATCTACCCTTCGCAAAACCATCCCTATCTCCAATGGGCCATGGCCCATAAAAATCGGGTGCCTACTCCCGCCGGCCTGATATCCATCGCCCCTCCCGAATATGTCATCCTCCACAAACTCGAATTCTTCCGCGAGGGTGGACATCAAAAACACCTTCGTGACATCGCCGGTGTGATCAATCAATATCCCCTTGACCTCGACTTCCTCGCCAAAGCCAGCACGAGACTCCGCTTGGAAGAGGAATGGCAGGCCGCCCTTGCCCTCGCATCTTCCTGACTTCCCATCTGTTCTTCCTATTCTCACCTTCGACCTTTGACCTTCGACCTTCGACCTTCGACCTTCGACCTTCGACCTTCGACCTTCGACCTTCGACCTTCGACCTTTGACCTTCGACCTTCGACCTTCGACCTTCGACCTTCGACCTTCGACCTTCGACCTTCAGACCTTCAGACCTTCGACCTTTAGACCTTCAGACCTTCGACCTTTAGACCTTCGACCTTCAGACCTTCAGACCTTCAGACCTTCAGACCTCACTTTCCATTCTACTTTCTACTTTTTCAGCAGGCTTCCGCTCCCGGTCAACTTCGGTCATGACGCTGCGGTCATGATTTTCAATCTTCGGTCTACTCACGTCCTTAAAAAAGGAAAAGGGACCGGCACGGTTCCCTCCGTGTACACCGATCCCTTACTCCATCTTGACATTTATCCTAGACGAACCCGAAGGTTTGATGCGCTTTCCTTGGCTTGGTGAAGATTATTCCAGGCTTGACGGTACTGATCAAATCGGGCATAATCCGCAAAGGTGAGTGTTTCACCTCCTGACAAATGGAGACGTATGCGGTACCGGACCCGGCCCTCGCGCTGCGTGAAATCCGTTATGAAGTTCACTATTTCTGCTCCATTGATCAGGCGTATCTGACTCATTTTAGCACTGCACCTTTAGCAATAGAGATTAATGCAAGAATGATTCCAATTCCGATTTGGATCATCGGCCATTTCGTGAATAATGTGACAGGGAATCATGCGCTATTTGACGGGATGGTCAGCAGAAACTTGCCATTTTGTCAGTTATCGCGTGCTGGCATCGCCTTTGTACTGGCTTGGAAAACGACATCACCATGCAGAAAGGACAGATATCCGTTCAAACAGAGAACATTTTTCCGATTATCAAAAAATTTCTCTACTCTGACCATGAGATTTTTCTGAGAGAATTGGTTTCCAACGCCGTCGATGCGACTACCAAAGTAAAGGCCTTGTCTTCCAGAGGCGAGATTAGTGGTGAATTGGGAAATCTCACGATCGATATTATTCTTGACAAGAAGAAAAAAACACTGACCATCCGCGACCGCGGTATCGGCATGACTTCGGAGGAGGTGATCCGCTATCTCAATCAGGTCGCTTTCTCCAGCGCTACCGAATTTCTTGAAAAATATCAGGACGAGAAGATCATTGGCCATTTTGGTCTTGGTTTTTATTCCGCCTTTATGGTAGCCGATCAGGTCGAGGTTGTGACACGCTCATGGAAGGATCCGCAGGCCAGCCGATGGATCTGTGACGGGAATCCGGAATACACCCTCGAAAATGCAACCCGTGAAGAACGCGGTACAGACATCATCCTGCACATTAATAAGGACAACAAGGAGTTTCTGGAAGAAAGCCGCATCGAAAACCTGCTGCGCAAATACTGCCGTTTCCTTCCTGTCACCATTCGGTTTGGAACGAAAAAAGAAACGGAATGGACCGGAGAAGGAGAGGATAGAAAATCTGTTGAAAAAGAAGTTGATAACATTATCAATGATACGGAACCGCTTTGGAAAAAGCAACCTGCCGAACTGAAGGATGCCGACTACCTGGCCTTTTATAAGGAGTTGCACCCATTCAGCACAGATCCTCTGTTCTGGATCCACCTGAATATTGACTATCCGTTTAATCTTACAGGTATCCTTTATTTTCCGAAGATTCAACAGTCAATTGACAATCAAAAAAACAAAATTCACCTTTACTCCAATCAGGTTTATGTGACGGATGAAGTGCGTGAGATCGTTCCGGAATTTCTAACGCTCCTGCATGGAATTATTGATTCGCCAGATATTCCACTCAATGTTTCCCGCAGCTATCTGCAAAGCGACAGCAACGTCCGTAAAATAAACAGTTATATCACCAAAAAGGTAGCTGAAAAGCTGGGTGGACTCTTCAAAAAAGATCGTGAAGCATTTGAGCAAAAGTGGCCCGACATTGGTGTTTTTGTCAAATATGGTATGCTGACCGATGAGAAATTTCACGAATCGGCCATCAAGTTTGCCTTGCTGAAAAATTTGGAGGGTAAATGTTTTACGATCGACGAATATCGCGAGCATATCAAAGCCCTACAGACCGAGAAGGATAATAATCTGGTGGTCCTTTACACGACGCAGCCGCAGGTGCATCATGCGTATATTCAGGCCGCCAAACAGCGCGGGTATGACGTGCTGGAGTTTGACCAGCTTATCGATAACCACTTCATGCAGCACCTGGAACATAAGCTGGGCGATCTGCACTTCAAGCGTGTAGATGCGGATACGGTGGATCAGCTTATTGCCAGCGAAGAAACTACCGAATCTGTTCTCACTGCCGACGAACAGGAAAAGGTAAAGGGCTTCTTTACCACAGTACTTGATGAAGGCCACCGTTCCGGCATTCAGCTAAAAGCATTGTCTCCGCAGGATCACCCGGTGATGATCACGCGTCCTGAGTTTATGCGTCGGATGCAGGAAATGCAATCCATGCAGAACATGGGAGGCATGGAATTTCCCGATATGTGGAACCTTGTGATAAATACCAACCATCCGATGATCGCCAAAAAACTGGTCGGTATGGCCGATGAAACCGCAGGTCAGGAATTTGCCTCCTACCTGTTCGACCTGGCCCGTCTCAATCAGCAAATGTTAAAAGGTGAGGACCTGGCGCGCTTTGTCCAGCGCTCCCTTGAAATGGCTGGATAAAATCGGTTTTCTTAAATTTTACGGGCGAAACACTCCATTTGTGTTTCGCCTGTATTTTTATTTGTTCTTAGCTGTGCAATAGGTATAGGAGAGAGGATCTATGAAATCCTGCCTTTACTCATTACCGCCATCACTCCACCACCACCCTGCCGCTGGCATACCTGCCCTGCGCATCATACACATTGAGAAAGTACATCCCGGATGCCCAGCCGGTGAGCGATACCTCCAGGTACTCACCCGGCCATGCCGCACGGTACACCTCCCGGCCCTGTATGTCATAAGCCGTAAATGTACCCCCTGGGATACTCCCTGGCAGGCTGACACGCACGACACCACTTAGCTGGATTGGGTAGGATTATCAGTGGCACCGTTTCTACAAGGACTGGCAGGAATGATGAGGTGCTCAGGGTGCTATCGCACTCGGGGCCCGTATCGAGGCGATAATTGACTAAGAGGGGCATACAATTGCCATTGGTGGCCGGTAGCTTTACTGCCCGCTGCTCAAAGCCACAGGCCAGCCCGGGCAGATCGGGATGATACACCACATGCAGGAAGGGCGTCGTACCATTGGTATTCATTTACATCTTACAGTCAGGTCCGATCACCATATATTGAAATGCCGTAACAAAAAAACTCTTCCAAACAAATCCATCCCATTCGTCCCGAAGTATCTCGCAGGTATCTCACCTGCTTCCGCAATTTTTCATTATGGATATCGGAATGACCTGTGACCAACAAAATCCGCTCATTCCAATAATCTACCTTACGTTTACGTTCACTTTCAGCAAGTTCTTATCATATGGCGCAACGCAAGCGCAAATCAAAACCGGTCACCAAACACACGCTGTTCTATCCACGTCGCATCCTGCGCTATGCCCTCATCGCTGCCGGGATTGGGCTGGGCCTGTTCCTGATCCTTTTTGCTGCGGTGTATTGGGGACTTTTTGGAGACTTACCACCGCGTGCAGAACTGGCAGCCATACGTCATCACCAGGCGACAGAGGTGCTTTCGGCAGATGGTGAAATACTGGGTAAATACTATACCGAAAACAGGGTGATCGTCCCCATGGATAAAATCAGCCCCTGGGTAGCAAAAGCACTTATTGCAACGGAGGATGCCCGATTTTTTGAACACAGAGGCATTGACCTGATCAGCATTGGCAGGGTCATCTTTCGCACACTGCTTTTTGGCGATCGCAGTCAGGGCGGAGGCAGCACCATCAGCCAGCAATTGGCTAAAAACCTTTTCCCCAGGGAAAAAACCAGATGGTATGCCTTGCCGGTCGTCAAAATAAGGGAAATGATCATTGCCACCCGGCTGGAAGGTGCGTATTCCAAAGAGGAACTCCTGCACCTCTACCTCACCACGGTGCCTTTTGGAGATAATATTTTTGGCATCGAAGTAGCTGCAAGACGGTATTTCAACATCTCCGCAAAACAATTAAAACCCCACCAGGCTGCTCTGTTGATTGGGATGTTGAAGGCCAACACCCTGTACCATCCGGTCAAATATCCGGAACGCGCGCTCGAACGGCGAAACGTCGTATTGCTTCGTCTCCGGGAAAAAGACGAACTGACCAAAGCGGAATACAACCGGCTGAAAGGCCTTCCTCTGGACATTAATTATTCCCGCGAAAGTCATCACCTGGGCCTCGCTACGTATTTCCGCGAGCACCTGCGTATCGAAGTCGACAGTCTGCTAAAAGATGTACGCAAGGCCGATGGCACGAAATATAATTTATATAACGATGGTCTTCGCATCCGCACTACACTCAATGCCCGAATGCAGCAATATGCCGAGGCAGCCATGGAAAGCCACATGATGGTCCTCCAAACCGCTTTTGACAAGGAATGGAAAGGCGGCAAACCCTGGGGTAGCGATGCACTCCTCGATAAGGCGATGCGCAACAGTCCGCGATGGAAAGCGGCAAAGGCCGAGGGACTGTCCGACACGGACATAAAAAAGTTGTTTAAGGAGCCCATAGACATGACCATTTTTACCTGGCAGGGCGAAGCCACCCGACGATGGACACCGATGGACTCCCTGCGCTACACGATTAGCCTGCTGCATGCCGGGGTGCTGGCGGGCGATCCCCAAACCGGTGCGATCCTTGCCTGGGTAGGCGGTATCAATCATCGGTTTTTCCAGTATGACCATGTCAAGGCCCGCCGACAGGTGGGATCGACGTTCAAGCCGGTTGTATACGCTGCCGCTCTTGAAGCCGGATTTGATCCCTGCGATTATTTTGAAAATCAGGAGGTCACCTATCCCGATTATGACAACTGGACCCCAAAAAATGCATCCAATGAGTCGGGCGGTGTGTATACCATGGCAGGCGCATTGGGCCAGTCGCTCAATACCATTACGGCGAGTCTGATCATGGAGACCGGCGTTGATCGGGTGATTGAGTTGGCCCGCAAATTCGGATTTACCGGTCCTATTGACAAGGTACCCAGTATATCCCTTGGTGTGGCCGATGCCAACTTGTGGGAGGTGCTCACCCTGTATGGAACCCTTGCCAATGAAGGTATTCGTCCGCATTGGTATTATATCAGCCGTATTGAGGATGCCGATGGCCGGCTTCTATTTGAGGCAGCTGTACGTGATAATCAGCAATTATTTGAACGTGCTATAGCGCCGGAACACGCCCTGTTCTTGAGGCATTCCCTTGAGATGGCCGTAGATAGCGGCACAGCAAGAGCGTTACGTCCCAGATATGGGCTTAATGGCCCGCTTGCTGGCAAAACAGGTACAACGCAGGATCATGCCGATGGGTGGTTTGCCGGATTTAGCGCCCAAATGGTGGCGGCGGTGCGAGTTGGTGCAGAAATGCCCGGTGTCCATTTTAAAAGCCTGATGGCCGGAGCGGGTTCGCGAACCGCCATGCCTATTTTTGGAAAATTCTGGGCCAGCTGTCAAAAAGATACCGATCTGCGGCATATGGTGCTCAAACCCTTTTCGCCGATTCCAGAGCTTTTGGCTGCTGACTTCAATTGTCCACCCTATTTGCCGGAATTTCCTGAAATTGCTGACGAAGGTGGCGGCCTTCTTGATTTTCTTGGTTTGGGAAAGGAAACCGAACCTCAATCTGAAGCGCTCCAACGAAAGCCAAGTGAAGCCAGTGAAAAAATTCGCGAGCGAAATGAAAAGCTGATTAAAAAACGCGAGCGAAAAGAATCCTGGAAATCATTTTGGGATGGCGTTTTTAATAGAAATGAATAATTGGAGGTTATAGGGGGGTATTACTTTCTTGGTTCTGAGCCTGCCCTCCCAGTAATGCAGGTCCTTGGCGGTGGAATAACTTTTGTCGGTGGCCGGCCGGTTTATCGGTTTTCGGTTGCCCGTTTAAGAGAGTTCCTGGTTTACTACTGAAATTCTTGCCCACGGGCACTACTTTGCTGCCCACCGCCAACTTCTGCGGTCATGACGCTGCGGTCATGATCAAAGATCTGCATACCACACTACCCTTCTAAGAATCTACTTACTACAACGGCAAGCAGGGTCTTCGCCAGCCGTTTTACGCTTTCCTTTTGGCTACCATAGTCAGGATGGTTGCAATGGCCACCGTCTCGCCGGTCTCATCGTAAACATCAACTAAAAATTTGACAATACCTTTTGGGATATCCTCTTCGTTGCGCTGTTCCTGATCCACCTTTTCCTTCACCGTGAGTCGGACGCCAATCGTCATTCCAGCATAGACCGGCTTAGTGAAACGGCATTCCTCCAATCCATAATTCAAAAGAACGGGCCCTTTACCGGGATCTACAAAAAGTCCGGCCGCAGCGCTCAAAACAAAATACCCGTGAGCCACTCTTTCGGTAAAAATGGTGCCTAAGAGGGATGTGGCGTCAGTATGCGCATAAAAGTGATCCCAACTGACATTGGCGAAGTTGACAATGTCGGATTCAGTCACTGTTCGTTTATGGGTTATGACCGTTTCACCCACTTCCAGTTCTTCAAAATATTTCCGAAACAAGTGCTGGCCGGGATCCTTATAATGGGCTCCAGGTTGAAATTGCTGTGTTACTTCCGTAAGCGTAGTCGGTGATCCCTGAATGGCACACCGTTGCAGGTAATGCATCACGCCCCGTTTACCACCCATTTCTTCGCCACCACCGGCCCGGCCAGGCCCGCCGTGGACTAGCATAGGCATGGGAGAGCCGTGCCCTGTGCTTTCTTTGGCGCTTTCGCGGTTCAGGATCAATATACGCCCATGATAGCTTGCAGCACCCAGGACATACGCCCGGGCAATGCGGTCATCAGCAGTGACAATGGAACTCACCAGCGAGCCTTTGCCCATACGTGCCAGCTCGATCGCTTCATCGAGGTTTTTATAAGGCATGATCGTACTGACCGGCCCGAATGCTTCGATTTCATGTACGGCCGTGTTTTTGAACGGATCCGTTTCCAGTAGGAGCACCGGAGCCATGAAAGCCCCTTTTGCCAAATCACCGCCAAGGATGGTTACTTCACCGGGGTCACCATAAACGATCTGAGCAGTAGCTGCCAGGAGCCTGATTTTCTCCTGGACCTCGGCTAGTTGGGTGCGGCCTGCGAGGGCGCCCATGCGCACCCCGTCAACTCTTGGGTCGCCGATAGTGGTCTTGGAAAGGGCCTTGGAAAGTTCTTTTTGCACATCGCCTACAAACTTTTCCGGCACAATGATCCGGCGAATGGCGGTGCATTTTTGGCCGCACTTGGTCGTCATCTCTTTGCGGACTTCTTTTACAAAAACATCAAATTCTTCTGTACCGGGAGCGGCATCCTCTCCTAGAATTATGGCATTGAGGGAGTCGGCTTCCATATTAAAAGGCACGGACTCCTCCAGGAGGCGGGGCGTGGCTTTGAGCATGCGGCCCGTACTTGCAGAGCCGGTAAAGGTGACGACATCCTGGTTTTCGACATAATCAAGGATGCCCCGTGCGGATCCACAAATCAATTGCAAGCTGCCTTCAGGAAGTATACCTGATGCCACGATATCCCGAACCATCGCTTCCGTAAGGTATGAAGTGACCGTAGCAGGTTTGACAATGGCCGGCATCCCGGCTAATAAATTGACGGCAATTTTTTCCAACATGCCCCAGATCGGGAAGTTAAAGGCATTAATATGAATCGCAACGCCTTGTTTTGGCACCATGATATGGTGGCCAATAAAGGTACCTCCTTTTGAAAGGGGTGCCAAATCGCCATCCACGTAATAGGACTGATTCGGAAATTGACGCCTTAAACTCGAATAGGCGAAGAGGTTGCCTATGCCCCCTTCGATATCCACCCAGGAATCTGCCTTGGTGGCTCCGGTCTGATAACTGGTGGCATAATAGGAGT
>JBBQMA010000079.1:0-8585 GCA_038328415.1 Chitinophagales bacterium
CTGTAGAATACGATCAGGTACTCTTCCTCGTTGACCCTGCCGGCTAACCAATCGCTCCCCACCATGTTTAAAAAGATACTGATAGCCAACAGGGGTGAAATCGCCCTGCGTATCATCCGGACTTGCCGTGAAATGGGCATCAAAACCGTAGCCATTTATAGCTCTGCTGACAGGGAAAGTCTCCATGTCCGTTTTGCGGATGAAGCCGTTTGTGTCGGCCCTCCTGCGAGCAAGGATTCCTACCTTAATGTACCTCGTATCATGGCAGCCGTTGAAATAACGAATGCTGATGCCATCCATCCGGGATATGGTTTCCTAGCAGAAAATGCCGATTTTGCAGAGGTTTGTCTGGAGTATGGCATTAAGTTTATTGGCCCGACACCCAGCCAGATTCGCAAAATGGGCGACAAGATTACGGCCAAGGAAACAATGATCAAAGCCGGAGTGCCCGTAGTGCCGGGTAGTGAAGGGCTGATCAAGGATGTCAAACACGGACATAAAGTCAGCAAAGACATAGGATACCCTGTCATGCTCAAAGCGACCGCCGGTGGTGGAGGTAAAGGGATGCGGATTATCTGGAAAGAATCCGAATTCGAAAGTGCCTGGTCCATGGCGCGCAACGAGGCGCGAAACGCCTTTGGTAATGACGGCATGTACCTCGAAAAATTTATTGAAGAGCCCCGGCATATCGAAATTCAGGTGGTCGGAGACCAGTTTGGCAATGTTTGCCATTTGTCTGAAAGGGACTGTTCCATCCAGCGCAGGCACCAAAAATTAGTTGAAGAAGCCCCTTCGCCGTTTGTAGATCAGGAATTACGTGAAAAAATGGGGAATGCAGCCGTATTGGCCGCCAAATCCATCCAGTATGAAGGTGTTGGAACCATCGAATTCCTTGTAGACAAATACAAGAATTTTTATTTCATGGAAATGAATACCCGCATCCAGGTGGAACACCCGGTTACGGAAGAAGTCATTGACCATGATTTGATTAAGGAACAAATTAAAGTGGCGGCAGGCATTCCCATTTCCGGGATAAATTATTTCCCGATAATGCACGCCATGGAGTGCCGGATCAACGCTGAAGACCCCTATAATGATTTTCGCCCTTCCCCCGGCAAAATCACCTCTTTCCATACAGCAAAGGGGCATGGCGTCAGGGTTGATACCCACGTTTATGCCGGATACAATGTGCCGCCCTATTATGATAGTATGATCGCCAAGTTGATCTGTCGTGCCCGAACCCGGGAAGAGTGCATAAAAAAAATGGAACGGGCGCTCGACGAATTTGTAGTGGAAGGTATCAAGACCACGATCCCATTCCACAAGAAGCTGATGAAAAATGAAGATTTCCTTAGCGGAAACTTCCATACCGGCTTTCTCAATACCTTCTCAATGAAGGATGGCGAGTAAGGCCCACAAGGCCCATTTATGCAGGATTTAAAACGCCTACTACGACACCTGCTGCCTTACCGCAAGCTGGTCTTTCTCAATATGCTTTCCAACCTGTTGATGGCCGTGTTTACAGTGGTCAGTATTCCGGTTTTTATTCCGTTTTTCCGCATTCTGTTCAATCTTGAATCACCTGTTGCCACAGCCCCAGAGCAGTATAGCTCACTGGATGATCTGTTGCAGGCCGCTAACTATTATTTCAATCTGCTTATTGAGCGTGATGGCCGATCCCAGGCTCTCCTGTATACCTGCCTCCTCCTGATTGCTTTGTTTTTTCTGAAAAACCTGTTCCGGTATTTATCCATGTATTTCATTGCCCCCGTTCGAAACGGCATAATACGCGACATCAGGGAGGCCGTATTTGATAAAATGACCTTGCTCCCACTAGGGTATTTTAACGAGGAACGGAAGGGTGATTTGCTCTCACGTATTGTTTCGGATGTGCAGGAGATTGAATGGAGCATACTTAATGTCCTCGAGGCAGTGTTTCGATCACCGATTACCATCATGGGTGCTTTATTCATCATGATCTATATGAGTCCGGGTCTGACGCTCATCGTCTTTGGTTTGATGCTGTTTACGGGACTAATCATTGGCGGCATCAGCAGCCGGCTACGTAGGCAATCCGGCGAATTGCAGGATCTGCTGGGGCGGCTCGTATCGACGGTGGAAGAAACCCTGGGCGGTTTGCGTGTCATCAAGGCGTTCAGGGCTGAACGGTTTCAACAAAAGCACTTCCGTCAGATCAATGAGTCCTATCGCACCATGCAAACCCGGATTATCCGCCGTAGGGACCTCAGCTCACCCCTATCTGAATTTTTAGGCATTTCGGTTGTTTCGGTACTTCTCTGGGTCGGGGCACAACGGATTTTTGCCGGCGAACTTGGCGCTGAATCGTTTATGGCCTTCCTGCTGGCCTTTTATAACGTGATCGAACCTTCCAAGTCGCTGACGAATGCCTGGTACAATATCCAAAAAGGACTCGCCGCTGTGGACCGTGTAGATAAAATACTCGATGCACCAATAGGTATGCCCGATGATCCTCAGGCTGTAAAGCTGCAAACGATCAGGGAAGGGGTCCGCTTTGACGATGTCTGGTTTAAATATCCTAATGCAGACGGCTGGGCCTTACAAGGGGTATCATTTGATATTCCCAAGGGGAAAACTGTTGCGCTGGTCGGACTTTCCGGTGCCGGTAAATCGACGATTGCTGACCTCATTCCCCGATTTTATGATGTATCGGAAGGCCGGATTGTGATCGATGGCCATGACCTCCGTTCAATCCGCTTATCCGATCTGCGCGGACTATTGGGGATAGTGACACAGGAGGCTATTCTTTTTCATGATACTATTGCCAATAATATCACGTTCGGCCAGGTCGCTGACGATGCGGCCATCCAGGATGCTGCCGTTAAAGCGCATGCCTTTGAGTTTATTCAATTATTGCCCGATGGGATGGAGACAAGTATCGGCGACAGGGGGAATAAGTTGAGTGGCGGCCAACGCCAGCGATTGACTATCGCGCGGGCATTGTTGCGCGATCCCGAACTGCTCATATTGGATGAAGCGACCTCCGCGTTAGATAGCGAGTCAGAGCGTCTTGTCCAACAAGCCCTTGAATCACTGTTAGCCAATCGGACTGCGTTGGTCATCGCTCATCGCCTAAGCACCATTCGGCGCGCTGATTTGATCCTGGTTCTCCGTGAGGGCCGGATTGCTGAGCAGGGCACCCATGAAGCACTCATCCAACAGGGTGGTGAATACAGCAGATTAGTCGCACTGCAAGGACTGCATATTTAAGTCTTTAATGTGGCTCATGATTGTTTACCTTTGTCTATAATCTAAATAAGAAACCTATGCGAGTTATAATTACGCTTTTTACCTTACTTGTGGGCGGATCTTTACCAATCGCTGCTCAGATTACGATTACGAATAGCACCTTCTACAACGTTGGGGATACCTTACGGCTGGCACAGGATAATAATCCACAATCCATCTCGCCAGGTGCAAGTGGTGAAAATCAGGTTTGGGATTTTTCCGGTTTAGGTGTCGACACCACCTTGCGCGTCCCTGTCTTGAATGCGTCCCAGGGAAGTGCATTTGCCAGTTTCCCCTCGGCAAATCTTTTACTCAATACAGGCTTTGGTGAAAGTTACTATAATCGTTCTGCCACGGAGATGACACTTCTCGGATTTGTCAGTGGCGGCTTTGGTGGTTTTCCAATAACGATAACCCCGACCTATATTCCACCGGTAATAGAAAAGCGGTCACCCATGAACTTTTTCGATGTCAATACTTCAGAGAGCTCTTTTCTGGTCGCCTTTAGTACAGGCATACTTCCTGATTCCCTGTTTTCTGCCTTTCCGTTCAAGCCAGATTCTATCCGTATCAATCAATCTTTGAGTCGTTTGGACGTAGTCGATGGTTGGGGTCAGACAATCATCCCCGGTGCTACTTATGAATCGCTGCGGGAACGTCGTCGCACCATTACCGAAACAACTGTTGAAGTTCAGGTTTTTGGAGGATGGCTGGACCTTGCTGCCTTTGGGTTTCCATTGCCCGGACTAGGCAAGGATACCACGTTGGAATACCATTATTATGCCGCCACGCTGAAAGAGCCTATTGCCGTTCTCGATGTTGATCCGGATAATCCGAACGTGGTTTTCCAAGTGCAATATCGTGACAATGGTGTATCCTCAATCCACCAGCCAAAGCCGCTTGTTTCGTCTTTGTTCCGCGGACCCTTACCCGCTGTTGATGTTATCCGGTTTGACCTGACTGCATTGTCAATGCCGGCCCGATTAGAAATACTCTCCATTCAGGGTCAATTGCTGGTCTCTAGGGATGGCTTATTGGGTATTTACAGTCAGGATGTGGCACTTCTGCCGCAGGGCATGCACGTATACCGGGTCACCTCTGCTGGTCATCTCATGGAGAGTGGGACCTTTTTGATCCAGCGGTAATCGTTGGCTTAATTTTACCTATTTCCGACCAATGCCCATAACCCCTCTCCAGCATTGGGATCATCCCCTTTTCATGGAGAAGGATGTGCAGGTCATCGTGAAACGGGATGATCTGTCGGACCCTCATACCGGTGGAAATAAACGCCGGAAACTGCTCCATCTGCTATCGGCAGCCCAACTGGAGCATAGACAGGGTATCGTTTCATTTGGTGGACCGTTTTCCAACCACCTTGTAGCAGTAGCTGATTACGCCCGGCAGTTAGGACTTCGATCACGCGGTATTGTCAGGGGGCATCAGGTGGAAAATCCTGTGCTTGATTGGCTGCGCAGCCGGGGCATGACGCTGACGTTTTTGCCGGAGCCGGAGTTTAGCATCTCCCAAACGGAGCTTATTGATCGCATTCCTGACTGGCTGATAGTACCTATGGGCGGTGCTCATCCACTTGCGCTGCCAGGAGTAGCCGCTCTAATCCCGGAAATTCGTGCGCAATTTCGAGGGACAGTTACCCATTATGCAGTGCCCGCGGGAACAGGTAGTACGGCTTCAGGATTGGCTTCTGCAATACATGAAGCGGAAACCCTGCTCGTCTTCCCGGCAATTAAAGGTCCTGATTTGATACAATCGTTCAATATGGTGTTAGACCAATATGGCGTATCTCCTCGTGGCCCTATCGTAATCGATGCCCTGGCGCCGGGTAAGGGGTTTGCACGAAAGGATCCAGACTTATGGGCATTCATTCAATGGGTGGCAGAGGAAACGGGCATTCCCTTTGACCCGGTTTATAATGGCAAAATGGCAAAACGAATCGTTGAGCTGATCCGGGAAGATTTTTTCCCTCGTGGATCAAATGTGGTGTTGATCCATACCGGAGGATGGCCGGGAAGACTGGGCTATCAATATCGATACCACCTGGAGCCCATTTTAGGAGCACCTGAGAATGAAAAGGACTTCCTAATTCGGGAGAAATAGTACTTGTTACATTTCCGGATCAGCTTCTTTTACTTCAGCCTGCTGATTTACTAAAGGCTGATTCGCTTTATCGCGTGCTTCGTCCCGCATTTGCCGTTGATGGCGTTGTTCGGCATCAGCCCGCTCATAGGCACGAATAATTTCTTTGACAAGGCGGTGCCGGACCACATCCTCAGGTTGCAAATAAATCACGCCGACGCCATCAAGTCCGTCAAGCAACCGGATGCTTTGCTGCAGACCGGATTTTTGGTGGAAGGGCAGATCCACCTGGGACAAATCTCCTGTAATCACACTCTGCGCTGATGGGCCTAATCGGGTCAGGAACATCTTCAACTGCATAGAGGTCGCATTCTGGGCTTCATCCAATATGATAAAGGAATGGTCGAGGGTACGTCCACGCATAAAGGCCAAAGGTGCTATCTCTATGATCCGATTGGCCATGAAATGGGCCAACTTGTCGGGTGGAAACATATCATCAAGCGCATCATATAAGGGCCGGAGATAAGGATCAACCTTCTCCTTGAGATCACCGGGCAAAAAGCCCAGACTCTCCCCGGCTTCGACAGCAGGACGGGTAAGAATGATCTTCTTGACAAGCTTATTTTTTAATGCTCTGACAGCCAGGGCAACGGCTGTGTACGTCTTACCTGTACCTGCCGGGCCCACAGCAAACACGATGTCATTTTTTTCCACAGACTCAACCATCAGCTTCTGATTGGGCGTTCGGGCCTTTATGGGTTGTCCGTTACGACCATGTACGATCACCGCATCGCCGGGTCCATTCGGCAATCGAGATTCAAATGGGTTTTCACCCTGGATGAGGTCTTCCACCATCTGAGTAGTGAGGTCATGTTCTGCTTTGAGCAGCTTGATCATCAGTTCGACCTTGGACTTAACTTTTTGGGTAAATTTTTTGTCGCCGGCCAGTTTCAGACTATTTCCTCTGGACGTAATCGTCACATCGGGGAAAGCCTTTTTTAGGAGATCTAGTTTGACATTGCGCTCGCCATAAAGCTGGACTAGATCAACATCTTCTATCTGCAGGATGATTTCGCTCAAGTATATTTTTTTTGACGTTGAATTCAATTACTCCCATTAATGATTGAGAAGGGTTAAAAGTTCCACCCCTTCAGACACAAAGCAAAGTAGAATTACCTGCCGGGGTGTACTTTTATGCAAAATTAACAGGAAGGAAACATAATCGTCAGGCTGAAGGCTGATTTTTTCGGTACCAAGTTACCTGTTTACAAAGGAAATCAGACAAAGGGACATGCCCTGAATGAAGGTTAAATTTATGGTGGAACGGATCGTGAAAATGAAATTCAGAACGGATCGTGTGCCCGATTTTATAGCCCTGTTTAATGAGGTGAGTGACCGGATTCGACAGCAAACGGGGTGCCGGTCCTTAGTGCTTTGGCAGGACAGGAGCGATCACTCCATTTTATTTACATACAGTCAATGGGAATCGGATGCTGATTTGGACCTCTATCGCCAATCCGAACTCTTTCAGTCTACCTGGACACGAACCAAAGCCATGTTTGATGATAAACCCCGGGCATGGAGTCTGAATCAAATTGCCCACAAAAGATGATCATGAAGCAGCGATTAATAGATCTTATAGACCAATCCAAAACGATTTATACGGGGACCCCCTGGTTTGGCCCATCGTGGCTGGAGACTCTGGAGCGAATTCCGTCTTCTGCATATTCCTTCCATCTGGCGAAGGGGCCCTCCATTGCAGGTATTTTACTGCATGTGCTGGCATGGCGCAAATATGTAATCCAGAAACTTCAGGGTGAGGATGAATACGAGTTGAATCCGGATGATGACTGGCCTGACGCACAACAGGTGAACTGGGAGGCGTTGATTCGAGACTTCGCTGATAGTCAACAGGAGCTTTTGGAAGCATTGGCTGATTTTGAGGCCATTATGCTCGATGATATAGTTCCGGGCAGAGGGTACACCTGGGGGTTTATGATCCAGGGCCTGATCAATCACGATGTGTATCATATGGCTCAAATCAATTTACTGGCTAAACAACTGACCGATAACCTGTGAATCCGACCACACCGGAACATCAGCTATTCAGTGGCGAGGGCGCATGGGCGGCCTTTCGTGCCTGGTTGGCCGATCAACAGTTTAGTCAGCTAGTCACGCTGGTGGATGCCAACACCTTGCGTTATTGCTGGCCGTTAGTGCAGCAACAACTGGATCTGGCTGGTGATCCAATTGAAATGCCGGCAGGTGAGGCTAACAAAAATCTCCATACAGCAGCTACATTGTGGCGAACATTGATGGACAAGGGCGTAGACCGGCATTCCCTGGTCCTCAATCTTGGCGGTGGCGTGGTAACGGATATGGGTGGATTCATCGCTTCGACATTTAAGCGAGGCATTCCATTTGTCCATATCCCTACCAGTCTTCTTGGTATGGTGGACGCGGCAATTGGGGGGAAAACCGGCATAGATCTGGACCATACCAAAAACATTGTGGGAACGTTTTGCAAGCCTGATGCTCTGGTCATCGATCCGGTATTTTTAAAAACGCTCCCCCTGGAGGAAAGGCGTTCCGGCTTTGCAGAAATGCTCAAACATGGTCTAGTACAGGACGATTCATTGTGGCGCGATTTGTCCACATTGCGCACGTTTGATGCATTGGATCCGGAATATGTCCTTCGTGCAATTGCAGCGAAGATCAAGGTTGTAGATCAGGATCCACGGGAGGGAGGTTTCCGAAAAATATTAAATTTTGGTCATACCCTTGGACATGCCTTGGAAAGTAGAGCGCTTCAGTCAGGTGTCCCCATACGTCATGGCGAAGCAGTTGCTGCGGGTATGTTACTGGAAGCATGGTTGTCTATGACCCACAATAGACTGGCATGGGTGGATTGGATCATCATCAGGGAAACGATACAGCGATTTTTTCTGCCTTTGGATTTTAGCTTATTGGATCCGGATGGATGTATGCCCTATGTCATCCAGGATAAAAAAAATAGAGCAGGAGCCATTCGATTAGTGATGCTGCGGCGTCCTGGCAAAACGGAATGGGATGTCGAAGTCACACAGGATCAGATCCGGGCGGCATTATTAGTCTACCCGACACTCTTTTAGTCTTTCGTTTAGGACCAGAGATACCCATCAATCACTACCTTTGCCCCAATCAAAGCCCTTATGAGTACTATTCCTTGGATGCATCGTGATTTT
>JBBQMA010000080.1:0-8483 GCA_038328415.1 Chitinophagales bacterium
GGGTATTTTGAGGCTTTTGTCACGGAATACAAGCAACTGTCTTCCGATCGGGTGGAGCCATTTTGTCCGCACTTTGAACATTGTGGCGGTTGCTCGATGCAGCATATCCACTATGACCGGCAGCTCGTTGAAAAGCAGCAATCCGTAAATGATGCTTTCCGCCGGATAGGTCACCTGGATCAGGGCGAAGTATTGCCCATCATCGGCAATCAAACCACCCGGCATTATCGTAACAAACTGGAATTTGCATTTTCTTCCAAACGCTGGCTAACCCGAGCCGAAATTGAATCCGGCATCAGCAATGAATCCAATGTATTGGGTTTTCATCCCCAAAAAGCTTTTGACAAAGTGTTGGATCTGCAGGTCTGTTTCCTTCAGGAAGAGCCTTCAGAGACCATCCGGCAAGCCGGTGTCACCATTGGTCGTCAGCAGGGACTGACGTTTTATGATGTCATGGCTCATAAGGGCTTTTTGCGGCAGTTGGTGATCCGCGTATTTACGACCGGGCAGGTGATGGTGATCGTGGGATTTGGCGAAGAGGATGCCAAAAAACGTCAGATCTACCTCCAGGCCCTGCTGGATGCAGTGCCGGCCATTACCAGTCTTCAGTATTTTGTCAATAGCAAACAGAACGACTTCTTTCTCGATCTACCTATCCATGTTTTTAATGGTCCGGAGAAGGTGGAGGAGCGGCTCGGCGATGTTCGTTTTGCTATCGGACCAAAGTCTTTTTTCCAAACCAATACCCGGCAGGCTCAGCGGCTGTATGACGAAGCACGGGACTTTGCTGATCTGAAAGGTGATGAGCGTGTTTATGACCTTTATACCGGGTTGGGCAGTATAGCGCTCTACATAGCGGATGGCTGTAAGGAGGTCATAGGCATTGAAGAGGTACCTGCAGCTATTGAGGATGCCAAATGGAATGCCTCCCTTAACGGGATCACAAATGCTTCCTTTTATGCGGGGGATGTGAAGCAAGTGATGGATGCGTCATTCATGGCCACACATGGTCAACCCGATCTGTTGATTACCGATCCGCCTAGGGCCGGAATGCACCCGGATGTGGTGCAGGCTATCCGAAAGCTGGCACCACCCCGCATCCTGTATGTGAGTTGTAATCCGGCTACGCAAGCCAGGGATATCCAACTGTTAGGAGACGATTACCGTGTGGTTAAAAGCCGTGCGGTCGATATGTTTCCCCATACCTACCATATTGAAAACATCGCCTTGATGGAAAGAACATCCTGACAAGGGCAAGGAAGAAAGAAGACGAGAAGGTGCAGGAAGGATCTAAAAATAAACAGGCTGCCCGGTATCGGGTCAGCCTGTTTTGACGTCATAGGATTATAAACGCGTTTTCCTTGCTTTAGCAAATGCGCGTCCTGAATCCGGGCCACAAGGCGGGTCATTATGCTTTAGGGAGATAAACCACACACAAAGACACACTCCTTATTCCAGCGGAACAAGACAAAAAGTAAATTGATCGGTCTTTGAGGGGCTTTGGGGTGTCCTACAGGAGGACGGAAGCAAAAGTAATCAAATCCTTTAATTTCACCAACCTCATCAAAAGAAAAACAGAGGAAATTATTCAGCTATACGCTTCGTTTTCCATGAGATCCTGGGGTACCACCTCTAGCAATGCAAAGAAGCAAGGCACGTAATCTAAAAAAAGGGGCTTCATGGCAGGGCCCAAAGGTGTTAATTAGATGCAAATAGGTAGTATACTAACTTCAGGATGATTAACTTTGTAGCGACACCATGTGTAATGGTCCTCAGGTAAGACACACCGTCTGCCACTGGGAGGGAGCGTGTCGGGACCATGACATGATTGTTTAACCAACAAGAAAAGGCCAAAGCATCTGATTTTGCCAGAGTGCTGTAGCGATGTTTTGCGGCCTTTTGTCAGTTCAACGGAAAGTATGAAGAAAATTGCGGTTTTTTCAATTCTCAGCTCACTGATCTTTCTTTCGCTCCCACTAATAACAATGACCTCGTGGCATCGAGCAGGAGCAAATAACACTCCGACAAGCGCTCCTACAGCTCCGGCTGTTTCCATTGAGAACCTGCCTTTAGATGTACCTGCGCAATTTATCCAGCCATTGGATCAGTTGAAGGATGGCCAATTGCAATCGCAGCTCGAGACGATTTTGCAATCGAATGCACACTGGGCCGAATTGTCCCGGAATAAAAAGCTCAGTATTGGTGTCGTTGATATGCAGGATCCCTTCAATGCCCGTTTTGCAGCCATCAATGGCAACCACATGATGTATGCGGCAAGCCTTCCAAAAATAGCCGTACTATTGGCTTCGGTGGATGCCATCGATAAGGGTGAGCTGAAGGAAACAATAGAAGTGAAACAGGATATGCGTCTCATGATTGCCAAGAGCAATAATGCCGCGACTTCCCGTATGATTGAACGTGTAGGCATCGAGCACATCGCCAGTGTGTTGCAGGACCCTTGTTATAACTTGTATGATGAGGAATGCGGAGGCGGTTTATGGGTAGGCAAACTCTACGGAAGAGGCGGTAAGCGTGTTGGCGACCCCATGAAAAATCTAAGTCATGCGGCGACGGTTTCGCAAGTCTGTAAATATTATTACATGTTGGCATTCGGCCAGTTGGTCAGCCTAGAAGGTTCACGCAAAATGTTGGATATGTTGTCAAATCCGCAACTGCATCATAAGTTTGTCAATGTTCTTGACAGGGTAGCACCGGGTGCTTCGATATTTCGTAAGTCAGGTACCTGGCAGAATTGGCATGCGGACTCTGCTATGGTATGGGACGAAACACGCCGGTATATCGTGGTGGTTCTGGCAGAAGATGCCGGTGGTGAAATGATGCTGCGCAACCTCATGCAAAAGATCGATAATACCCTGGTTCCAAAGGCATAACTCAAGGCCAAATGGATGTTTGAAGTACTGAAGACGAAGGGTAAGGATTTACTTCGACGAATGTTTGACATTCGCGTGGGAGAATTCCAGCGGGTATTACTGATGCAGTTTAATATCTTCCTGCTCATCCTGGTCCTCTTAATTATCAAGCCGGTCGTTAATGCCCATTTTTTATCCATAGTGGGCGTGGACAAACTCCCCTTAGTCTTTTTGTTGGTAGCCTTGACGGCACTCGGGGTATCCACGATTTATTCCCGTTTGCTCAATCGAATGGCATTGGGCAAAATTATATTTCGCACCTACCTCACTTCAATTATTGGCATTTTGTTTTTTGCCATTTTGCTTCGTCTGGAGTGGTTTGATGAGTGGATTATCTATGTTTTTTATATTGGTGTAGCCTTATTTGCATTGCTCACCACCTCGCAGTTCTGGATACTGGCCAATCTCGTATTTAATGCCATGGAGGCCAAAAGGCTTTTTGGTTTTATAGGTGCCGGTGCCATTGCCGGAGGGGTTAGTGGCGGATATATTACATCCGTATTGGCGCCCGTAATGGATACAGCCAATTTGTTATTTGTGGCTGTTGGGTTGCTCCTGATCGGCATGTGGGTCAATCGAAAAATCTGGACTTTATTTGTACCTGCATTCAATCATGCGATTCAGGTCCGCCAAACTAAATCGATTCACGAACATCCAATTCGGCTCATCCGAAATTCTAAACACCTTACTTATTTGGCATTGATCATGGGCATCAGTGTAGTCGTAGCCAAATTAATTGAATACCAGTTTAGCGCCATCGCATCAGCGCGTTTTCCGGATCCGGATGATTTGGCCGGATTTTTTGGCTTTTGGTTCTCCACCTTTAATGTAGTTTCGTTAGGTATCCAATTATTTGTTACCCAGCGTGTGGTAGGTATATTTGGCGTTGGCAGAAGTTTATTTATTCTACCCGGGGCGTTATTTGCTGGTGCTGTGGCATTACTGGTCGCTCCAGTATTATGGACAGGTGTAACGCTCAAATTATTTGATATTTCACTCAAACAATCGATTAATAAGGCAGCAACAGAATTATTAATCCTGCCCATACCTATGGCGATTAAGAGCCAGGCAAAAACATTCATCGATGTTTTTGTGGATACCACTGCAACAGGCATTGGAGGGATTCTTTTAATCTTTTTGGTCAATGGATTTAATTTTTCTGTTCGTGCCGTTAGTCTTTTAATTCTTGTACTTATCGGTGTGTGGGTGTATTATGCATTGAAAATCCGAAAAGAATATATACGTAGTTTTCAGGAAAAATTGGGAATAAACAAAGATTCGGTACGTAAGAAGGGTTTCAAGACATCAGACACTTCAGCAATCGAAGGCATCCGGAAAGCATTATTCACTGGCACAGAAAAGCAATTACTGTTTTTATTGTCACGTATCGAAGAAAGCAGAGATCAGCGCCTGATGGCCGATACGGTACTCCTTCTAAAACATGATTCCCCTCAGATTCGGCAGGCGGCGTTACGTTGTTTATATTATGGCACCGACCATGCGATTATCGAACAGTTAATACCCATGTTACGCGATCCGGATGACGAAGTGCGTTATCGTGCCTTTTCCTGTCTGCTGGCTCATAGCCGTCAGAATAGAGTGAAGGTAATAAATGACTATCTGACAAATGAGGATCCGGTCATTAATGGTGCCGCATTAGTTGGCTTGGCTACTGAAGCCAGAAACAATCAGGAAATGCAGCATATTTTTGATTTGGATCAACGGGTACATGATAAATTAAATTACATTAAATTAATTACTGATCAATCCATAATTCCATCGTATAAAATTATGATTGCCCGGGCTATTGGTTACGGGAAATTGACGATGTTTTATCCTATTCTACAACAATATGCTCATGATGAACATCCCGGTGTTGTTGAAAACGCACTCCTTGCGGCAGGAAATAGCCGGGATCCGATTTTTATTGCCATGTTGGTTCAGTTTTTACCAAATAGGACCACTCGATCTACAGCCCGAAAAGCATTAGAGAATTTTGAACCGGGTGAAATCCTTCCTTATTTATCAGAATTAATACAGCATAGAGAGATCAAAACAGATATTCTTGTTCAACTGCCCGCGTTAGCGGAACGAATGGATAAGCAAAAGGCTATTGATTTTTTATTCGAACTCGTTCAGCACCGCGATGTAGCCGTCAAGTTGGAAGCATTACAGACGCTTCATAGTATGAAGGGCCAATATCCGCATTTGACGATTAACAGCAATAAAGTGATGCAATTTTTGATGGCAGAAATTGGACTTTATAGAGATACATTGGCATTAAATTATACGGCTCGTCAAACAATAAAAGCAGAAGAATCAGCGGATAGTGTAGTTGCAAGTAATGAGCTCACTAACCTGCTCGAACGGAGACTGGATAATACCCTTGAACGTATATTCCAATTACTCGGATTAAAATATCCGCCTTCCGAAATTCTTCCTGTCTATGAAGGGCTTCAAAATCGCGATCCGGATATCCGGATGAATGCTGTAGATTTTCTGGATAATATTCTCGACCCAAGTCTGAAGCATGTCCTCATACCGATAGTCGAGACAGCGATGATGGAAAATTTGTCTAAAGAGATTCTTGAACGTCTGGATATTGATCCCCCATCAGAGTCGGCTTGTCTGGAACGCCTTCTTGACGGACGGGATGATCGGATCAAATTGGCGGTTCTAAAATTAGTAGCATCCCGCAAACAGTCTGGTTGGCAGCAGCTTGTTGAAAGGGTATTAGATGATGAAAACCTCCGGGTTGCAGGTTTTGCAAAGCGGTTGATGGATGGGGAGAAAGATTAGCAGGTTTATGGAATGTAATTTCAACGTAAAATTGTTGTACAGTTTCTATAATAAACAGCTTCGCTTCACAATGGCAGGCAGGCGAAATATTCAACATTTAAAGGAGGATAGAATTCGTAATTAAACTTATAAATACGTAAACATGATATTCGTTGTGTTAAGCAATTCTTCATGTTGATCAAACCATTGAAAATGCAGCCCACTGTAATGATCATTGGATAGAACATGTTCAAAGTGATAGGAAAATGTTGGCAAGCCGAAATGATCATATCCACGCACAGATTTAATACTGTTTTTACTCAAAATTATAGGGAGTGTAATTACATTAATGCCATATATACCGGTAGTGTAGACGCCTAATACATTAAAATAGAACGCTAAATCCTGATAATTGTCATCCTCGTAATATTCAAATGTATAGGTGTAGTTTAAATTATTGGTAGTATACATAGCCGATTCAATATTTAATCCTGAATAAACAAGAGTATATTCCTCAATAATAGACTTTGGATAATAATATTTATTTATAACTTTAGTTACGTTACTTAAATTCGAATCATAAATTAGTTCTATATCTTGTATGTGCCAGCCCAAACTATTATATCTTTTAAAATGTGCCATCCTTCCTTGCAAGTCATAAAAAAATGAGTCAATCGTGGCTATCTCTTCAAGGTTGTTGTAATATATTTTTGCAATAACTTTTTTTTGCAAATTCTTGAATGTAATATGGTTTAAGCCTGATTTAAAAATATTAGTTAATTCTTCACCTGCATATACATAATCATATCGGGAGGTATCCGTAAAGATATTTCCGTTTATATAGTCAGTGGAATGAATTTCCATCTGATCTATTCGTTGGTGATTTTCTAAGGACGAATTATCATCTTTAGAGCAGTTGCTGAGAAAAAGGAGTGAAAATATTAATGATAATAAAATGTATTTTTCCAAGGTTGTTTCAATTTTTTGTTTTTTTAGGTAGATATAAATGAGCCAATTATTTTCCCCTCACCTTTTTATCGATAGATGCTGCCAGCGCCATATGATCAGAAGCGCTGTTTTTGCCCAATACATTCGACATCATTGCCACTAAATAGGTTGTACCATCTTGATGCTCAATAATGGCTACGCTGTTCATAAAATTTTCCACATTTCCCTTGTATTTTCCACAGCCTCCGCCGGCTTCCTTGCGGCATTTATACAAACTGCCTGATTTAAAATATACAGCCGCTTCACGCAATGCCGGTGAGGCCCCATACCGTATCCGCCGGTCCGTCATATAAAACAATCGTTTCATCTCCAGACTGGTTTTAGCATCCACTATTTTACCGCGTTCCAACATGACCAGGAATTTCATCAGGCCCAGTGGAGTCCCTATACTGCCCCCTTTACGTGGAATATATCCTGTTCCTCCACGTGTAAATAATGAGCCCAGGCGCCATTCCTCCGGCAAAATACCCATTGCCAAAAGTGGCTCATTAACTACCGCATTGGCGATATCGGATAATTCGGATTTAGGCGTTTCTTTAAAATAGGCATCTGCCTGTTTTTCTGTCATATCCGGATATGCTTTACCAAAAACCCGCATCAGGATTGCCTCCCGCCAACAAACACTGGCCGCTCCATTGTTACTCACCGACATCATATAATCGAGCCATTCATACAACAGGAAAACATCCCTTTCCTGTACCTGACGTTTTTTCAAGACGTTTGTCTCAGTATCAAACAGGGCAACGGTATGTTCATCCGTCATGGCCCAGCGACCGGCACGGATGGCTTTTCCACACATCAACTCCTGGCGTAATTCAAACGAATCCGGATATATTTTGGCCAGCTCTGTAAAAAACCCAGCTAGTACAGCCAGTTTTCCTACACTGCCCGGTTGATAGCCAGCGGTCTCCTTTCTTTTGGCATAGCGAATAGGGCGTCCCGGTGTGATATCCAGCAGGGTCAAACTGTAGCTTTCGTGCAGATAGGGGAACAAACTATTAATGGCCTTTTGAAGTGCAGGATCGGGCGCGGGTAGGGTCTCCAGTTCAGCACCGCGCGTACCGGTGAGTTGAAGCGTTATATCATGAATCGATTTCATGGCTCCAGGTACCGGTTTGGTGCCTTTGATTTCACCATCCACCACCAGTTCCAGGTATTTCAGCCGCTTGATGTTTGTGTATTGGTATCCGTCAATGGGATAGGAAGGGGCCTGTGTCGTACAAATAATAATTATTAACCCGGAAAGTATTGGAATTCGGTAAGTCATAATGAATAGTTCTTATCGAGAGGCAAAAGACGGTCCCCGGCAAGTACCGGGGTGATGCGTTGCAGGAATTCTGAAGAAACGGCCTGTTTGTTTTCCACAAAGGGACGCACCTGGAACAACCAGATTTTATCATTCAGGAATCCCAGTTCTACATCAAACGGTCCGTCCGTTTCGACACCTGGAGAATGAGGCAACTCGGCGCGTAATCTTGTCGAAAGGTCACGCAGCGCCATCAGATTTCCTTTGTACAGGATTCGTTGATTCAGGGCAGTGGAAAGGCGTACGCTCCCGCCGGTTGAGGGAATATTGAGATACTTGAGTTCCCGTGCAGGGGCTAATAATTGGTCGCCCGAGTCATTGGTGAGCAACCACATCTCCGCGGCCTGCCCGTCCACAGCGCCGCCTACACCCCGGTTGAAGGCGACGGTCAGGTCCTCTATCCTTCCGCTGCTAACGCCCTTGGTAATCAGCACCCCTGAACAATCGGCGTTCACACTGGG
>JBBQMA010000081.1:0-8474 GCA_038328415.1 Chitinophagales bacterium
ATGTAAGCCGCAGGCGAAGAGCTGAGTTTCTTGAAAAGATCCGGAAAATGCAGGAAGAACTTTAAGGTGTCTTGCTCAGGGACACAATTTTCACTATCCGGATACTACAGATTATAAATTCCTGTTATATTTGCAACTGAACCTCCTGAAATGACGAACCAATTTCGGTTGTTTTTGAAACCATTCGTCATGAAAACCAAAAAAGATTCCAATCTGGATAAGCTTAAATCAGAGCTCCAGGTTATCTCCCGTGAGGAGATGCAAAAAATCAAAGGTGGATCACCTACTATTCGCTTTAGTACAAGGTGGATCTCGCGTTGTGGCAGTCGGTTGCCTCAATAATTTCAACGCAATTTAACAGGAAATCCCGTTGACGTTTTTCAGCGGCCAAGTCATTTCGTATCTTTACAAAATGAGTTTGGAGGTACTTCCAGAAGTTGCAATAGATACCGTTTTAGAAGGTCGGTTTCAATCAGCCACATCGGCAGCAGACAAGGATCGATGGGCTGAAGAATTGCTGCTATGTTACACCTGTACTAATCCGGAAAAGGCTTCTAGCCTGGTTCTTGATTTGAATACAAGGATGGACGAAGGCACCCAGGTAGTCGTGTGGCGAACAAAAGGGGTCCTAGCGAACCAGTTGGGTAAATATGCAGAGGCGCTTTACGCATTTAAGGAAGCTTATCATCTTGCTGAAGCTTCAGCCCAGACTGAATTACAAACAGACATACTCTTGGATTGGTCTGCTTTGGATATGAATAGAGGCAAATTAAGTGATGCCGAAAACCATATTGAGCAAGCCAGGCAATTATATCGGTTGCGTCCGCGCACCAGCCACCATTTTCATATTCTCATTCGTCAGGCCTATTTGGCGTTTTATAGCAATCAGCTGCCACAGTCACTGTCAGATTTCATGCAAGCTGAACGCCTGATATCTGCTCTCCGGGATAAGTGGTCATGGAATGATATCGATTATATCAGTCTGTTATATAGTGGATTAGGAGAGCTTTATTCCGCTGCGGGGGAACGTATTTTGGCCCGAGAAGCATTTCAAAAAGTGATAAGTATTTGCCAGCATTATAGATTGGTCATTCGCTTGGCATGGCACTATTTAAACGTTGGAAATGCGAGTATGGCACTGGAGCGCTGGGATGAAGCTATTGAAGCTTATAAAAAAGCATTGCATGTTAATTACCCCGGTCAGGAAAAGGCAAAAGCCGGCGCCTGGGCTAATTTGGGATTTATTTATCTGCAACAACAAAAAGCTAAAGAGGCTGATCACGCGCTAAACCAAGCTGAAAGTTATTACAAAGCGGATCCCGTTGACAAGCAAAATCTTGCGGTAATCTATAATTGGAAAGCCAGATTGGCGCAGATGGAAGGTAATAAACAGGCTATTATGGCCAATTTCATCAGGGCATCGGAATATGCACGATCTATCCAGGATAACCAGCAACTTTCGCTTATTTGTAAGGATATAGCCCACTATTTTGCCGAGCAGGAGGATTATCAGAATGCTTATGATTACCAACTCCTGCATGACGAATTGGGTGAAAAAGCACGTGAAGAAAATCAACAGCGGAAGTTGATGGAAATTCAGGTAAGGTATGAAACCGAGCGAATCGAACAAGAAGCAGCAGGGCTCCGGGCTCAAACAATTGAATTGCGCCTGCAGGCAATGCGTGCACAGATGAACCCCCATTTCCTGTTTAATGCGCTCAATGGCATCCAGAATTTTATACACTCCGAAGATCCTGACAAAGCCTCCAGATACCTCGCTAAATTCGCCGGCCTGGTGCGCAAGTCTCTGAATCTTTCAAATACAGAACTGATAACACTCGAAGATGAAGTCGCCTTCATTCAGGATTATTTATACATAAATCAGAAATTGCGGTTTGAAGATCGCTTGGAGTTTACTGTCCAAGTTGACGAAGATCTGGATGAAGATCGATTGGTTATTCCACCAATGATGATTCAGCCATTTGTCGAAAATGCAATTGAGCATGGCTTTATAAAGCGAAAAAAAGGCAAGGTTGAAATACATATTCATCCAGTTGGCGAAGAACTTATTTGTTGTACCGTTAAAGATGATGGCATAGGGAGGCAGGCTGCAATCGCTTATCGCGCCGATGATCCGCAGCGCGAAAATCATCAGTCATTGGGCATTGGTATTACAAAAGAGCGGCTCGAACTTCTCAATCGTAGCGGTTTCCCGGGCCATAGGCTGGAGGTGGTTGACCTGCATGACGACAATGGGAACCCCTCGGGCACAAAAGTTGAATTATACTTCCCCGTTAGGCGGAAGGCTGTCCATTGAGGCTTACCGTTTTCTCAATCAAACATACCGTTTCCTGTGTTTCACTATCCGTAATCGAATTAGTGCTTGACAGGCGTGAAGAAAACATTCATTTTCGTATCGGTTTTCTCATAGTATGTTTGTTGGATCCTACACCGAGTTTCCCCCTGGTGTAGGATTTTTTTTGCCCCAAGCCATTTTTTAATCCAATACGCGAAAAACGCGTTGGAGCCTGAATCCATCTTTATCCACCAATGTAAGGGTATGCAGACCTGGTTCGGGATTGAGTTTCCACTGATGGCTTTCCCGTGTTGATCCAAGGTAATAGCCATCAAGGTGCCAATGTATCTCATGGTTTGGTTGGCGGTGTGCGGCTCTAAAAACCAGTGATTGCCTCTCACCATTCAGACCTATGGGAATGGATAATGACGCTGAAGGTGTCGGATAAATAAGTTGAATAGGATTGCTGGCTTCAAATTCTAAACAGGCGGGTAATAAGGGTGGGGGAGGAACGAAATGCGGATTGCCTGCAGCATAATAATATCCTTCTACTGGAGGAATGATAAACCAACTTTTTTTCACAGCATTTGCCGGGGCCACGCAAGAACTGTTCACCCGGTAAGTCCCTGAAAGATCGAGAAGCAGTTGTTGATGGTAAGGACAAGCTTCAGGGGATGTGTTTGTCGATGGAACCCAAATTGAGTCTAATGGACAGTTCGGATTTGGTGGCAAACCGGAAATTGCACATGTGCCGACAAATTTCAAATCATCATAAGGTGGCGAAAACCAGGAAGTAGCAGGTAATAAATAAAATAGATCAAATAACAACGGAGCTGCAGCTTGGAGTCCGGTCAATGCGGATCGAGGTTCAGCATCGGCGTTACCTACCCAAACACCTACTGTATATTCAGGCATAACGCCAATCGCCCAGGCATCCTTAAATCCAAAACTTGTCCCGGTTTTCCAGGCAACCGTGTGTGATGATTCAAAATATGTCCAGTTTGTTGCCTCTTCAGGTCGTTCAGGCAGTCGCATCGCTTCAAACATCTTCCAGATAGTACCGGCCTGGAGATGTGTGGGTCTTTCGTTATTGATTTTTTCCTCCTCTATTTCCTTTTTATCCTGGATAATGGGTGAAATAAGCGCATCCGATGCGTGATATGTGCTATTTTCAAGGGTATACCGCGTTAGAATTCTCGCCAGTTGCCCATATGCCTGAGTGAGCTCCCACAAGGAGACGTCACCTCCACCAAGAATTAGTGAAAGTCCATAATGTTCGGCACTCCTGGTGAGGGAGTAAAAACCCAGATTCTTCAACCGGTGCAAAAACAGTTCAACGCCATATTGGTGTAACAGTCTTACCATCGGCACATTCAATGAAGTCGCCAATGCAGTTTCTGCAGGAATTAAGCCTCGATAACCTTTGTTGAAGTTTTCTGGACGATAGGACCCATATTGGGTAGGAATGTCCCTCAGCAGGCTCCCAGGCCAGATTAGGCCATCTTGGAGGGACCAGCCGTACAGAAATGGTTTTAAGGTGCTGCCCGGACTGCGCCTTGCATGAATCACATCCACATCTGAACCCTCATCAGCACTTGCTAATGGCGCATTGCCTGCATAAACAATGACGCTATTTGCATAATTATCAATGATGAGTACAGCCATATTGTGAATCCCGTTCCCCACCAATCGGTCATGATGACGAGACATCGTCAGACGAACTTGCTCCTGTAGGGATGCTTTGATATGGGTGACAATTCTGCCTTTATTTTTGATGCCTAGTGTGGTTAGTAACTCCGGCGCCAGTCGTGGTAATGGTAGTGGCGCCAGCGGTATTGGCTCGGCGATTGCTAACTGCCATGTTTCACTATCAATGACCTGCTTTTCCTTTAGCTTGGTCAACAGCAAATTCCTTTTAGCTAGCAACAAATCCCGGTTCCTGCCTGGATGGATCAAGCCTGGTGAATTAGGAAGAACAGCTAGTGTAGCTGCCTCCCCCCAACTTAATTCCTCCGCCTCCTTTCCAAAATAACGCCAGCTAGCTGCTTCAAGACCGATGACATTCCCTCCAAATGGTGCTCTGTCCAGAAATGCGCCAAGGACCCAATCTTTACTTTTTTGAAAGGTAAGTCGCATGGCGGCATGCCCTTCAATCACTTTTTCAACATACGTTCGGGGTCTTCCTTTTCGGGAAATTCGAATCAATTGCATGGGCAAGGTGCTCCCACCTCTGATTACTTTGCCTGCTTTCCAGTTCTGAATGGTTGCCTTAATGATACTGACCGGATTAAATCCAGGGTGCAAACGAAACCATTCGTCTTCAAATAAAAGTACACATTGTTCCATCTTTTCAGGAACCGGATGGCCTCCCGGAAATCGCCATTGCCCATCGGGAGCAATACGGGCACCCAGCAAAGTGTTGTCGTAAGCTACAAGTACTAGGCTGGAAGGATCGTTTGAAAGGGGCACGGGGATGGCCAGGGTAAATAGGAAGAACAAAATAGTAAGGACTATTCCCGTATGAAAATAGCTAAATGGAAGTTTAGAGAATCGCTTAATGCCCATTCAGATGTTCCTTTAAGGAAAGATTAATGCGCTTCCGTTCCCGATCAACCGTTAATACGGTAGCTTCTACCTCCTGGTGAAGATGGAGGACGTCCGAGGGATGCCTGACGAATTTATTGGCCATATTTGAAATATGGATCAGTCCATCCTCCTTAAGGCCGAGGTTTACAAATGCGCCAAAATTGGTAAGATTGCTGACAATGCCAGGCAGTTTCATTCCTTCATAGATATCATCAATACTGCGGATTCGTTCGGCAAACTGGAACGCCCGCGCTTTCCCTCTTTTGTCAAGTCCTGGTTTTTCGAGTTCGGTGCGAATATCATTTAGTGTTGGCCAGCCGATATCTTCACGCAAATATCTTGACCAATCCACCCGGCTTAGCAGCTCTTCGTTTCCAATTAATTGCTGAATGTTGGTCTGTAAGTCACCTGCGATCGATTCGACCAAGGAATACTGTTCAGGGTGGATCCCAGTGTTGTCTAAGACATACTGACTGTCACGAATACGGAGAAAACCTGCGCACTGCTCAAAGGATTTGTCACCGAGTCGAGGAACTTTTTTGAACTCCTCCCGACTGCGAAAGGGGCCTCTGGTGGTTCGCCACCCGACAATCGATTGGGCAAGGGATGGACCTATGCCAGCTATGTAGGACAACAAATAGGTACTTGCAGTATTAACCTGCACACCTACATTATTGACAGCAAAAAGGGTTGTGTCTTCCAACGCTTGTTTCAGCTTTGGTTGGTTGACGTCGTGTTGGTATTGACCGACACCAATGGATTTCGGGTCGATTTTCACCAATTCGGCCAGTGGATCCATTAATCGTCTGCCAATGGAAATGCTACCGCGTACTGTAATATCCAGGTCAGGAAATTCTTCACGTGCCACCTCCGATGCCGAGTATATAGATGCCCCACTTTCACTGACGATGTAGACCTCCACTGGATTTTTAAATAGAATGGTTTTAGCCCACTCTAATGTTTCCTTACCGGCGGTCCCATCCCCAACAGCAATAGCCGTGATATGATGTTTACTTACCAAATGGAGTAGTGTTCGGGAGGCTTCATCCTTGCGGTTTTGCGGAGGATGTGGAAAAATGGTTTCATTTTCCAGGAAATTGCCTTGTTGATCTAGACAAGCCACTTTGCAACCAGTTCGAAAGCCGGGATCAAGTGCCAGGATCGGAGTTTGACCCAGAGGAGCGGCAAGAAGTAACTGTTTTAGATTTATGGAAAATACCCTAATGGCATCTGTTTCCATTTTTTCCAGGGTCAGGTTTCGGCATTCATTTTCAAGTGAGGGAAATAAAAGCCTTTCAAAGCCATCCGAAGTCGCTATGATAATTTGATTGGCGCATGCACCCGGGTATTTGATATATGGTCTTTGGAGCTGGTGCAAGACACGTTCCTTATCCGGCAATTCAATTTTTATCTTTAGAATGCCCAGATTTTCACCCCGTTGCAATGCCAGATATCTATGTGAAGGTACTTTCAAAATTTGCTCTGCATAGTCGAAATAGTCCCTGAATTTTTCACGGTCCGCTATTTCTTTAGTGGTAGCTTTTGCACGAATGATGCCGTTATTTAGCAGTGTATTTCGCAACAGATTTCGGGTTCCCCCGTTTTCTGCGAACCATTCAGCCAAAATATCCCTGGCACCCTCTAACGCTGCATTAACATTCGGTACCAGATCATTTACAAAAGATGTTGCTGTTCGCTGAAGGTCACCAGACTTATGATCGCGTATAAGTAGTGCAAGTGGTTCAAGGCCTTTTTCCCTGGCGTTATCTGCTCTGGTTTTTCGTTTTTTCCGATAAGGCAAATAAATGTCTTCAAGCGTCGTGCTGTCCCAGGTTTGGCGTATAGTACGTTCAATATCCGGGGTAAGTACTCCTGCTTCATGTAATGCGTTCAATATGGTCTTCTTCCTGACCTCCAACAAAGTGAATTTCTGACTGCTCTGTACGATAGCAGCAATGTCCATTTCATCTATTCCACCCGTCACTTCCTTTCTATATCGGGCAATAAATGGAATAGTTCCTCCCTGGCCGATTAATTTCAGGGTCTCTCTTACGGCCTTCATCGGCAGCCCTAATTCGTTGACTATGAAGTCGCAGTATATCAAGTCGGTCAATGTGGTTGATTTTGGTTTAAAATTAATACGAGGGAGGCTAGTAAGAACTATCCCGGTTAAATAAAAAAGGCCGCTAGAGAACTAACGGCCTAAGGGGGGTGCTCTTATCTGGGCTTTATTGGCTCATATATAATATGAACCCGGTCTTTGGGATGACCAGATGCAAGTACCCTTAATTGTTCATTGGAATTATTCAAGCCCTTTGGGCGTACCGGCATATAAAGCTGCCGGCGGTGGTCTCTCATACTATGAGCTGCAAAGGTAAAAATAATTTGGAGTGAACCGCTTAAATAATACACTCATTTTTTTTGAAGCAATTGGCGTAAATAGGCCCCGGTTATACCACCAAGTCCTGCAACTAGCCCCCCCAATATGCCAGTAATTGCCAGGAGTTGCCAGGGAGAAACCCCTTTGAATAGCTCACCTATTTGGGTACTAAGAATGCTTTCGTTTAAGTGATTTATCCAGAAGGCGAGGCCAAACCAAAGGGTAAAGCCTGCTGCGAAAGTCCCTAAAAAAGCTGCCAGAGGTTGTAGCCCGGTCAAAAATACGACAACGCCTGCTGTTAAAACGATTGTCCACCAAGGGAGCCATTGACCTGCCAGAAACGCCAATGCAATGGTAGTAAGGTACGTTATAAGAATGCGGTTTGTCATTGTTTACTAGCTTTTGTTTAAATGGATACTAACCAAAGAGGCATCTTTGGCTTCCTGTGCGGTCGGATAAACCTTGAGTGTCCGGTACTCTCCTTTAGCCCAGGTATTTAGGAAATTACGATAAAAGGGGCTTCCCGGATTACCGGATTGACCACCCGGGTATATCCCAAATGCCTGTTTCTCTGGCCCCATTTCTACGATCATTCGCCAAGATGGACCATTCGTTGACGTAATCGCATTGAGTGCGGAATGATGGCCACCTAAGTCAAGATTTCGTGCGGAAAAAGCTTCAATTCTAGCCAGGTGGCGTATACTTGTAGACTGGTAGGCTGACCAATATCCTTCCCCTTTCTCATTTCTTTCGGTCCATTCCTGGATAGCATATTGAAAAGCTTTGGAAACCAACATGGACGCATTTTCCTTTTCAGCTGTAGCCTGAATATCCCACCATGAAAGCTCAGGGTAAGTGGTGAGTAGATCCAGCATACGCCAATCTTCTGGTATTTCCAACGGGATAGAGTCCTTGACGGCGAAAAGTTCATCCCATGCCAAGTGCTCAACCTGGTTAAACCATAGTTCAAACAATACCGGGATGTTGTTCATCCCATCAAACTTAAGATCCCAGGACAGAAGACTTTGAAGCGCCATTTTTCCCATTGGGTCCAACCCTATTGAATCCAAAAGCGGTATGAAGGTTTTTAATGCATTCCTGGCCAATAAACTTGTATTGTCATTCTGTAAGTCCATCATGGCGCTGACAGTAATGGAATCCAGATCGTTTAGTTTTTCATTTAAATACCTGCCGCGCCAGTCCTCAAAGACG
>JBBQMA010000082.1:0-8442 GCA_038328415.1 Chitinophagales bacterium
TTCGCCTTCGCCAAGGCTTCGGCGACCAATGCCCACAGGGGGCACCTTTTTATGTGTGAGCTCACGGACCCCGTAGGGGCGAATGTCCAGTGGACATTCGGTGAGCGAACCGAGCGCTCCCGCGCGAGGCTTACGTAATGCTATTTAGGATTTTTAAACCAATTCCATCACTAACCAGCGAGCCTTTCGAGAACAAGCGCCCTGCCTGCAATACGCCAGTCAGTCAGGCCTGCCAATTGGCAGGTAGATTTTTGGTTACTTTTTGGCGCAACAAAAAGTAACAAGCCTCGCCGGCTAATGAGGCGGTGCCGGACCAAATAAGTTGTCATCAACTTCAAGGCCATACACTAGGCACAGGGCGGAGTATATCCCTTTGTAAATTATTTTCTATTTGGGGTACATCAGTATGGAAATCGAGAAAGACTTTCAAAATTATTTTGGACGCCCATGCGGCTCAATTATGAAATGTTGCAATCCTTCATAAAACCAGTAAAATCTTTTAAGAGTCGTTTTCTTTTCCCGGTCGGTTCGAACCGGATTCCCGTGGCAACAGCAGATATTGCCTGGTTTTCATCCGATAGTGGAGTAACTCTTGCTTTTACTAGGGAAGGTCGGAAACATGTCGTGGAATATCCATTAGAAAAACTGGAGCAATTACTTGATCCACGTCTATTTTTTCGAATTAGCCAGGGGTTTTTGGTGAGTCATGACGACGCAAAAAAAATCAGTCCCTATTTCTCCGGTCGGTTGCAATTAGAATTACAACCGCAACCTGTAGCTGATGTATTTGTCAGCCGTCAGCGCGTTTATGATTTTAAGCAGTGGATGGGAGAATAACAAATTTGGAAGTGCCGAACAGGAATGACTTTGTTATTCATCTCATTAAATAAAAACCCGGACTCAACCTTAGCAATCGGTTAGTCATTGCTAAAGGTTAATCCGGGTTAGATTAGAACTTCTGGGCTATTTTACACAGGGACGATGTGCCTGAAAATTCAAATAAATACGATCTGAGATCCCTCGGCAGAAGCGCGTGCATAGAAATCACCAATGGTAAGTACACCTTCGATTCCGGGAAATAAATCGTCTTTCGTCAAATGGAACATATCCATCGCCAGCTTGCAGGCATAGAGTTCTACGCCGGAATCGACCAGAATCTCCATAAACTCTTTTACGGGAGGTATATCCAAACGGTCTAGTTCTTTTTGCATCATTTTAGTCGCCATGGCTTCCATGCCCGGCATACCACCCAGGAAGGTAGGAATATGCATGGCCGGATTACCTACTGTTGCAATATGAAGGTGATCCATACTCTTTTTATTGATGGCTTCGAGACCAAAAAACGTGAAAAAAATCGAGGCTTCTAATCCTTCTGCACGGGCACCATTTGCCATGACCATTACGGCATAGACACTATCCAGTGTTGCTTTACTGAGGATGAAACACATTTTTTTCAGGTGCTTTTTAGCTGTTGCTGTTGAAGGCACTTTGGCCGTTATTTGTTCGGTAATCATGTTGGATAAATTTAAGAGTGATTAAACGCAACTTGCCGGCTTGGGAATTCCTGCGATTTTTGTTGCCTTTTTAAGAGGTCCTCCAGGAAACAAGTCATAAAATTCCTTAATGGAAACTACTTCGCTATTTTTAATTTTGCGAATAGACAGAGGTTCGCTTTTACGGAACTCCTCTTGCAAATAGGCAATGACTTCCCAATGCCTGTCGGTCATTGTGATTTCTTCTTCTTCGGCAATGTTCAAGCCTACTTGGCGATCCCATTGATCGAAATTCGTTAGGTAGCCTTCATCGTTTACCTCAACTTGTTTTGAATTCATTTCCTTGATCATGATGTGTATAAATTTGATTGTTTAATCCTGCAAAACAGGTTTCCTTTCAGTTTTCACTTTGATATTTTTTCCTTTTATGTTCATTTGGGGACTCACAAAAGGCAGCTTTCTTCCGGGCAGCAGCATATTCCAATAGATCCATCGAAATGCCATTTTACCCCAATGGTTAATGCGGCTCTCTTCCAGTAGTTTTAATGGTCCGATACCGGCAATTGGGAAGGTGCCGGTTACCGGCTCCTGGTCATAGTTAAAGTCTATGAGCAGTGCCTTCCCTTTACCCGTTTCAATAAAACAATTGGCATGACCATCGAAGTCTGGTTTTAGTGGCTTCCCTTCTACAAAGCGCAAAATATTTTCTGTCAGCAGTTCAGCCTGAAAGTGGGCTACTGATCCGGCTTTGGATGCTGGCACATTGGTAGCGTCACCCAGAACAAATATATCGGGATAGGCTTTTGATTGAAGGGTGTGTTTGTCTGTGGGTACAAACCGAGCATCATCACCCAAACCAGAACGTTCAATACATGGATTGCCAAGATTGGGAGGTATGGTCACTAATAAATCATAGTTGACTTCCTGGCCTGCATAGTCAATAATTTTTTTATGCGGATTATCTACCCGTTCGATGGAGAAGTCGGATACGACCTCAATATTTTTCTCCTTAAGTAAATGCCCTAATTTTTCAGAAGCGACCGGCTTGGTAAATGCCCCGCTCATTGGCGTGACATATATAATATCTACCTTATCACGCATTCCCTTTTTGTAAAAGAAATCATCCGCCAGGAATGCAAATTCCAACGGAGCAACCGGACATTTTATCGGGGTCTCACAAATGTGGACAACTAGCCTTCCTCCTGGCCAGGATTCCAGTTTCTTTCTCAGGGCACAGGCACCATCAAAAGTGTAAAAGTCAAATACATCTTCATACCAGCCATCTTTCATTCCTTCAACTTCCTCAGGTGCAGGCTGAGTGCCTGTGGCAATAATCAATAAATCGTAGGGCTCAGTCCCACCATTTTGAAGTAAAACTATTTTGCCTTTAGGGTCTATGCGATCAATGGATGCATTTATATAGTGGGTTGATGATGGAAGCGATGTTCGAATATCCTTTCGAATATCATCCTCGGTATATTTGCCAAAGGGATAAAACAGGAAGCCGGGTTGGTAGTAATGAAAAGGAGCCTCATCAATGATGGCTACTTCCCATTCTTTTAAGTTTAAGGCTTTGTTGAGGTGATTTGCCATCATCGTACCTGCAGAACCTGCCCCTAATATGACGATTCGTTTCATGGCTTTTGTTTTATAATAGATAAATAGGTTGTCTTTTCAAATACAAAGGTCGGCTGAATAGCACAGGTTGCCATGTGACATAGGTTACGTATGGCTATGATCTGACACCTCAATGATTATTGTAAATGGTGATCCTAAAGAAATGTTGTGTGATCTATATCACCAGAAGGAATGATCTAAACTATTGATTATTCATTTCATAATGGATAAGAAGAATACACGATTCCAACAACGCTTTTTGAATCAATTGTAAATGAACAATCAAGGCAACTGCAATCTGGGCAGCAGCGTATAGGGCGTCCCACTCACTCTAGTGGTGGCCGCTTTCGCTGTCTGGAAGTTTCTCCTCGACCAAAATCGAGCCTATGGCATGAAAGAAGATGTTCCTGTTGGATTTACTTATTCAGTTCAACGACGATGATGTTGTCATCCGGAATACGGTCTATCAATTTATTATAGGGATCGATGCCGGCCTTAATTGGTTTGCCTTTGACTTGAAAGGTCAGGGTATGATCGCCATTAGTCAGTCGATGCTTTTTTAGGTATATGGGCTTCACCGTTTTCTTACCATCGGCAGCGACAAGTTCCTCAGCGAAAATACCGATATCAATATAGTCATTCATATCCTTGGCCTCGCTTTCATTTCCCTTTTCATCCGCCACCAATTTGCGGGCGCGAACCTGGAGTGTCACTTCCCAATTGTCCTTGCCCAGCGATTTGGCGGAGGCTTCAAGGATCCTGTTTTCATAGAGAATAATTTTCAGCCAGGAATCCTCCAGAAAATACTGGAGGCTGTCCGGAACCACTTGCTGAATAAATCCATAAAGATCATAGCTTCCAGGAAACGGAGGCTGTTCCTTTAATCCGAAGCTGTCTAAAAATCCGCGTATGGCACCATTCAATTTTTCTTCACCGATATAATCCTGGAGCGCATATAGAATCAGGCTGCCCTTCTGATACCATTGGTAGGATCTATTGCAATTAATAAAGACATTTTCTTTTTTACTTTCATTAGCCCTTCCCCTCAGATACCGGTCCATGTCATATTTCAAAAAACGCTGCAGGTTGTCTCTTCCATATCGTTTTTGAGCCACCATCAACGCACTATATTCGGCAAGGGACTCGGATATCAGATTGGCGCCTCTGGTCCTATTGGGTACCGCCTGATGGCCCCACCATTGGTGCGCCAATTCATGCACGGTGACATAATAGAAATAATCATAGTCGTTTGGATCGCTAAAATCGGCATACCACCCAAAATCCTCTGAATAAGGAACTGTATTCGGAAAGGATTGGGCAAAAACGGCATATCTTGGGAATTCCAGTATACGTAATTGCCTAAACTGATAGGGCCCAAAATGGGTATTAAAATAGGCTAAGCCGTCTTTCATTCCGGCCATCATCCGATCTAGATTATAGTCGTGGTCCTTATGGTAATAAATTTCCAGATTAATGGGCTTCCCATCTGGAGTAAGGAAGGTATCCCGGGCGATCGTGTATCTGGCCGAGACGATGTTGAAGAAATAATCCGTCTTTTTATCCAGTACATAATGAAAATAGCGCCGGCCATTTTCAGTCCATTCTTTTTGTAAATATCCAGGTGCCACGGCTATCTGATCCGGATCGGTACTGACGGTGCATGCAAAAGAGACAAAATCAGCATCGTCATTAAATAAAAGTGTTTTCTCCCCCATGGGATCGCGATGAGGCGGCAGGTCGTCAGGCTTTTCGGGCAACTTGTATTTTTTACGATCCTCATCGCTTTCCAATTCCATATCGGAGCTGTATCCTATGCTGGGTATACCGCCGCTCGTAAAGGTTCCGTTATGAATAATTTCACGGCGCAGGCCGCTATTGACAAAACCGGGATTCTCCCGAAATGTGGTTATAACGACCTCAGCGCTATCCCCGGGCAACAGGGTGGCAGGTAGTTTAAATATGCGGTAGCCTGCTGTATCCGGTACCGGATAAAATGCAGAAAACCTCGGTCTGGGCATGAGGTCGAAATACACGGGTTTCAAATAGTGACCATTCCAGGAAATCTGATATTTCTGGCCATTTTCTGAAAGTAAATGCAGGCTGTCTATTGGGGTTGATGTTTTATTTTCCATGCGCAAGACAGCACGGAGGGTCATCGTGCGTTCAGCCGGGATAATGTCAGCAAATAATTCGACTGCTGTTATTTTGGGTTGGGGCAGCTCTTCGTATTTTTTGAATTTTTTCTCATAATCCGCCGATAACTCCTTCATCTGTTTAGAGGTGTAATGACGATTGACCATACTCACATTGTAATAGATAAAACCTCCACTGCCAAGCCATATCAAACCTATGGCAAGTAGCGCCAGTCCGGGGCGCAATCCCCATCGTTGACGAAAAGCACGCCACCGCTGTGCCAGTCGTTGTTCCGATCCACGGTTCCACAGTAATAATGCGAGAAAAAGGAGTATAAATCCAAACGCAGTCCAATAGAGATTGAACCAAAACAGGGGAGCCGCAAAATGACCAAATCCATTCATATCGGAGAGTAGATATTCCGGCTTATAACTGTAGAAGAAAAGATTATAATCGTATTCCAGGAAATTGCGCAGGACAAACATCATAAACCAAATGATAATGCCCACAAAATGTCCTAGAAATTTATTGTTGACCAGTGCATGAATAAAAAATGCCAGCAGTGCCATTTGGAAATAATCCCAGAAGGTGATCCCATAAAGATCGATAAGGTAATTTGAAAATTTAATTTCAAAAAAACCTTTGAATGTCTGAACCGTAATTCCAACAAGCATGGGTATGGTAGCGAGCAATACACAGATGCCGGTGACGGCCATTAGCTTAGAACCCAATTGTACCCAGTTGGGCACCGGCAGTGCGTCGCCTATGGTAGCAAAACGAGTGGCCCTGTCCCTATGCACCGTTTCGCCGGCATAGAACATGATCAAAATAAAAACAAATAAACTGTAATTGTATGATTTGAACAGCAACATGTTCATGGTAACGGGTCGATTGGGTACGCCATAGGTGAGGTTTCCAATCCAATCATCAATAAAAAGAAAAATGATACCTCCGAGAATAATAGATAAAAAATAACGATCTTTAATTATATTTCGAAATTCCAGTGTCCCCAGATGCCATAGATTTGTCCAGTTGAGCTGCGCAGAAAATATAGGTGTAAAAACAGGCAGTGCGGCTTTGGCAGGTGACAATGCTGCCGTCATTTTCTGACGAACTCGATGCGAAGTGCCGGATATAAATCGCTGAATGGAAAAGCGGAAATAAGCAAAAAGAAGAAATACAAGCCCGAGAGATGGCCAGAGTATACGGTTTAAAAGTAGGTTGCCTTCCAGCGGAACTAATCGGGTATTTTGCTCTACAGGGGTAAAATATTTGATGGCGTTGGAATAAGTGTTGAGGGCAAAAGGATCGAGCATATCCACAAGATCCCGTTTGTCCAGATCGCGCACCAGAAAGTTGGCCAACAGGTATAGAATGAAGAGAAGGATGGACGCGGTATAAAGCACCTTGTTATTGCGCATTAATGCGACAAGCCCGTAAAATGTACAAGCAGTAAAAAAAATGCTTGGCAACAGGATTGTTAAAAAGGGCCACAGATAGTTTATCATGCTATTAGGGCCGTATCGTTCGGGTTTTGTCCAGTCAAAAACGGGTCCGAGCCAGGTCCCCAGAATATAACCGAAAATGCCACCGGTCAGGATGGCAATCAGAAGAATCAGCGACCCCCAAAATCGACCCCAGAAATAAGCGCCTTTTGTTATAGGTGTAGCGAGGAGGTATTCCTTGGTATTGTGTTCCAGATCCCGAAATAAGGGAACGCCCATTACGGCGGAACTAATCAGGATGGAGAATATACCCAATAGTGCAAAGAAAGAACCTATAGATGCCGGACTGTTATGAAATACTTTCTCCGAGGCGGTTGTTCCTCCATTCGCAACAACTAAGGCTGTAAATAAAAGAAAAATACCAAAGTAAATATAGGTGGCGGGTCGTTGAAGACGGTATTTGATTTCAAATAGCAGGACAGACCAAAACATAAAGAGGGGCATTAATAAGCGTAATAAATCGGATTTAAAGCGTAACTAGATCCATCTTTGAAGATATCGCCTGGAAATAGACGTCTTCTAAGGTCGGAGCAGAAGATTCAAATCCATCACCCGGATGTGTTTCATTGATGACCCTGATGAAGAGTTTGCCTTCAGCCAATTGTGTGCTGATAACCTGGTGATTGGCCCGATACGATTCGATAAGGTGTTTGTCAATGGCCTTTGTCCAGACCTGACCATCTAAGATATGAACAGCTTCACGGGGCGAACCGACATACATGACTTCGCCACCACAGATTATAGCAAAGCGGCGGCACAAAGTTTTTACATCCTCGACAATATGCGTGCTTAAAATAATGATTGTGCTCTCCCCGATTTCGCTGAGCAAATTATAAAATCGGTTGCGCTCAGCCGGATCAAGACCAGCCGTTGGTTCATCAACGATTAACAATTGCGGATTTCCAATAAGGGCCTGGGCGATTCCAAATCGTTGCTTCATTCCCCCAGAATAGGTACCCAAAGAACGCTTTCGTTCCGCCCACAGGTTGACTTTCTGTAGCAGCGCATCCACCACCAATTGCCGATCCTTCCGATGTACAAGACCTTTGAGCCGGGCAATATGGTCCAGCATCATCTCTGCACTGATACGAGGATAAACGCCAAATTCCTGAGGCAGGTAACCCAGTACTTTGCGAATATGGGCTGGGTCAGCCTGGACGTCCACGTCTCCTAGATGTATACTCCCACTATCGGCTTGCTGCAATGTAGCAATGGTGCGCATTAACGTAGACTTACCTGCCCCGTTGGGGCCAAGTAGTCCAAACATACCCTGTGGGATTGTAAGGGTTACATCCTTGAGTGCGTGGACACCATTTCCATATGTTTTGAATAGATGGTTGATTTGTAGTTCCATAGATTTAGGATAAGCGAAATCGAATAAAGCGTGTAAAATAAGCGAATTATCAAATCTGGTACTATGACGGTATGAAATATCTTTTCGTTGTACGAAAGGCAAATTAAAAGAAAAGAGATTTGCAATCGTCCAAACTAATTTTTCAATTTTCATAGGAGGAGATGACCAAAATTGACGTAGGACCGAAGTTGACCGGAAGCGGAAGCCTGCTGAAAAAGTAGAAAGTAGAATGGAAAGTGAGGTCGAAAGTCGAAGGTCTGAAGGTCGAAAGTCTGAAGGTCTGAAGGTCGAAAGTCTGAAAGTCGAAAGTCTGAAGGTCGAAGGTCTGAAGGTCGAAAGT
>JBBQMA010000083.1:0-8439 GCA_038328415.1 Chitinophagales bacterium
AGTTATCTCAAGAACAAGTAGAGATGATGTTGCGAAAAGAGGGATAATGGGAAAGGAAGGCTGGTTCCTGCCCATTCTTTCATCCTGTGAATCCTGATTCAGACAACAAGAAGGACAGCAGTACCTTCCTCACGGATGCTACTGGCGAACTTTACTAGTTTACTGGTATGTTGGTAACTGGGTAGAATCGCTTTCAGAAAATGAGGTAGAACGACACCTCAAATCACCACGATATCTTTCTTCTCCTGCCAGATTTTACTATTGATGTGTATTCAGTCTACTACTGGGCCATGCATGGAATGGGTCTTTTGGCATCGCCTGTTTAGAGGAATTGCTTATCTTTAGCTAAATTATCCTCCCTAAACCATTTTGTATGCGCCACTTTTTGCTTCTGGCTTGGCTTATAGCCTTTGTCTCAACTTTACTTTCAGCACAGGCACCCACACCCAAGACTCCTGATAATCTAAGCGCCAACCGTACCACCCCCAATTGGTTTACCCAAAAAGGCCCCTCGGTGTATTTCCGTTTTGCATTTGCGCCAGTCCCAGACATTCGAGTTATCGGATTATTACCTGCCAATTTTTTCGAACGCTATGCTGCGGAATTGAACACAGGGCCAGATGATTCCTTTCAAGAACGGCGAACGGACATAGACCAACTTGGCGTGACGCATACCCTCTTTCATCAGTATTACAAGGAAGTCCGAGTGTATGGTGCCGGAATTATGTTGCATGCGCGTCAGGGTAAACTGGATAAAGTGAATGGCCGGTTTTATTCCCGCATCCATGCCGACATTCATCCGACGATAAGTGAAAAACAGGCTATCGTTAAAGCATTCGAGTCCATGGGTAATACTGGTTTGACGACTGAGGATATTGCCCTGGTCATTCTGCCGGAAAATAGATCTGGTCATGCGGAAAATTATCGTTTAAGTTATCGCATTGCTGTTCACTCCGATCAGATCCTCCATCAGGCCATCGTATTTATAGATGCGCTTACAGGAGAAGTAATCCGGCGCTTATCGACGGTTTGTCAGGGCGATGTGGAAGGCACCGCACATACCCTATACAGTGGTGTTCGCACGATAACCACGGACCAATTTGCCGGTGGCTTTCGATTACAAGAAACGGGCAGGCCCATTCAAACAAAAAACATTCAAAATTCCCAAAACCTGAATTTAGCCATCGATTTTACGGATAGTGACAATACCTGGGACAGAAAAATAAAGGTAATGCGATCTCTTACCTTAAATGCCATGGGTCTGCCATGGTGGCAAAGCCCTGGCCAGATAAAGCCGAGCATTTACCTCCTTTTTAAGGATGGTGGAAATAATACGGTTGCACAGACCATTCCTATTCCGGATTCTTTTCCCCCCTTCACCATTCCGGTGCAATTGCCAATTTATAACCCACCGTATACGGTCTCATTTTTTGATGGCAACGGTGTTGATTTTGGCGGGAGTTTTAGTGTAAATGTGAATCCAGGAACCTGGAATTTTTCCGTAGTTGGAAATACCGGAAATTATAAAGTAGTGGAAGAAAACCATCCAGCTCATGATGCACATTGGTGCATGGAGCAGACCTATGATTTTTATTTAAACGAGCTGGGAAGAAATAGTTATGATAATGCGGGCGCATTAATTCAATCCTATATTCATTTTGGTTTTGGATGGCCAAATGGGGCCTGGACGTTGGACAAATTATTTTTGGGAGATGGTGATGGGGTAAATACGACTTATCGGACTTACCTGAATATTGTTTCTCACGAATTTACGCACGGTGTCATTAACAATAATGGTGGTGGCGGCCTGGACTATCTGGGAGAATCGGGAGCCCTAAATGAATCCTTTGCGGATATCTTTGGCACGGCTGTGGAGCACTACGCCAAACCAGACTCTGCAAATTGGTTGCACGGGGAGGAGGGCTCGCTGATTCCGGGAGGATATGTGCGCTCGATGGCTGATCCGCATACTCGACAACAACCCGATACCTATGGCTTTGTAGATTCTTATTGGGCAAATCCTGCAGATACCACCTATGATTTTGGTGGTGTGCATGTGAATAGTGGGGTTCAAAACCATTGGTTTTATTTACTATCTGTAGGCGGTAGCGGAACGAATGAGAATGGCGATGCCTACGATGTTACTGGTATTGGTATTGATAAAGCCCAACAAATTGCTTATCGCAATCTGACCAATTATATAACGGCCTCTCCCAGTTCGAATTATTTTGATGCGGTACAAGGGTCGCTTATGTCAGCAGAAGATCTCTATGGTGGAGTGTCTTCTGAATATTTGGCTGTAGAGAATGCCTGGTATGCAGTAGGTATTGGAGATAACCCGATACCAGCCTGCAATGGCAATACGAATTTATTCGATGCAGCTGGTTCGTTAGCTGATGGCAGTGGTATGTCCAAATATGCCAAAAACACCGATTGCACCTGGCGCATAAATCCCAACGGTGCCAATACAATTACTTTGACCTTTACGGAATTTGACCTGGAGGATGGCAAGGATTTTCTGACTGTGTATGATGGCGCGGATGAAAATGCGCCGGTTTTACTTGAGGCTACCGGCAATGTTCTTCCTGCGTCAGTGACGTCCAGTGATGGCATCTTATTCATCCGTTTTACGTCTGATGCTTCGGGTTCGGCACAGGGCTGGGCGGCCAATTATTCGTCCTCCGCGATGACGTATTGCCTGCCGATGAGGGTGTTATCAGACATAGCCGGCGACATTGATGATGGCAGCAGTGCAGAACGATATGGGAACAACAGCGATTGTTACTGGCTCATAGAACCAACAGATGCCGCTTCAATCACACTTACGTTTTTCGATATGAACACCCAGGATGGTTATGATTTTGTCACAGTATATGATGGTCCATCGATAGTCGCACCGGTATTGGGAACCTACTCCGGTGATGTTGTACCTGCCCCTGTTACTTCCGGAGGAGGGGCGATGCTTGTTCGTTTTCAGAGCGATCATCTCGTCCGGTTTGATGGATGGGCCGCCAGTTACACGTCCAAGGTAGTAGCGCCCGGATGTTCGGGTGCCCAGGTGCTGACGGATGCTGCGGGTAGTTTCACAGATGGTAGTGGGATAAATAATTATAGCAATAACAGTGACTGTACCTGGCTAATTTCGCCACCGGGCGCCAATTCCATTACCCTGGATTTTACGAAAATGGATCTGGAGTCCGGCGGTGATATTGTAACAGTTTATGACGGTGCCGATGAAAATGCGCCGGTCCTACTATCCGCCAGCGGCAATATGCTTCCCCAGCAGGTGAGTTCCACTGACGGCTTACTTTTTATTAAATTTACCTCGGATGATACAGGGGTGGCACAAGGTTGGGACGCAACATATACCTCCTTAGCCATGACATTTTGCCAAGGCACCACTACGCTGACCAATGGCACCGGGACTATAGAAGATGGCAGTGGCAATGGCCTTTATGGAAATAATAGTGATTGTTTCTGGCTCATTGAACCCCAGGATGCCGTGAGCATTACGCTCACTTTTACCAGTATGGCCACCGAGGAGGGTACAGACTTCGTCACAATATATGATGGTGCCTCCACGGGTTCGCCGGTGCTGGGTGATTTTTCTGGTACAGATATTCCTGCTCCAATCACCTCAAGCGGCGGTGTGTTATTAGTTCATTTTGAAAGCAGTGCGCTTGGCCGGTTTGATGGATGGGCTGCCGCCTATATTTCGGCGGGACCTGTACCAGGCTGTTCGGGTAGTCAAGTCCTGAATGCCGGTGCCGGCAATATCAGTGACGGGAGTGGTGTAAATAATTATGCCAATGACAGCGAATGCTCCTGGTTAATTTCGCCACCGGGCGCCAATTCCATTACCCTGGATTTTACGGAAATGGATCTGGAGTCCGGCGGTGATATTGTAACAGTGTATGATGGTGCCGATGAAAATGCGCCGGTCCTACTATCCGCCAGCGGCAATATACTGCCTCAGCAAGTGAGCTCAAGCGACGGAGTGATTTATATTCAATTTACCTCGGACGGTGCCGGGGTGGCACAAGGATGGGCCGCAACGTATACCTCCTCAACCATGACATTTTGCCAAGGCACAACTACGCTGACCAATGACACCGGGACTATAGAAGATGGCAGTGGCAATGGCCTTTATGGAAATAATAGTGATTGTTTCTGGCTCATTGAACCCCAGGATGCCGTGAGCATTACGCTTACTTTTACTGAAATAGCCACCGAGGAGGGGATTGACCTTGTAACGATTTATGATGGCGCCACTAAGGGTTCGCCGATTCTAGGTGATTTTTCCGGTACGGTTATTCCTTCTCCGATCACCTCAAGCGGCGGATCGCTATTAGTTCATTTTGAAAGCAGTGCGCTTGGTCGATTTGACGGATGGGCGGCCAATTATATCTCTTCAGAACCAGTGCCCGGCTGTTCGGGCAGTCAGGTACTGAATACCGGTACCGGAGGTATCATCGACGGTAGCGGATTGAATTATAATTACGCTAATAATCTTGATTGTTCCTGGAAGATTGAGCTGCCCGGTATAAGTATGATTAGTATGAATTTTACGACAATTTCAATAGAAAATGGAAAGGATTTTGTGCGCATTTATGACGGTGCGGATGATGGAGCGCCTTTGATTTATACTGCTACGGGCATGTCGGCTCCAGGATCGATTACATCGAGTGATGGGGTAATCTTTATCCGGTTTGAGAGCGATAATTCCGGAACCGGGCCTGGATGGGGTATGGAATATGCATCCAATAGCGTACAATATTGTTCGGGAACCACGCTCCTGACAGATCCTGAAGGTATGCTGGAAGATGGCAGTGGTTCCGACACCTACGGAAACGGTAATCAGTGCCAATGGCTGATTAAACCGGAAAATGCAGAATCTATTACGTTCACATTTGAAGAAATACAAACCGCCCTTGCAGATGTAATCAATATCTATGACGGGGCGGACGTATCTGCACCACTTTTAGGCAGTTATTCGGGAAGCGATCTACCTGGGTCGGTGACCTCAACGGGAGGAGCGCTATTTATTCAATTTATAACCGATGGACTGGGCCGCGATGAAGGATGGAAGGCCAGTTATACGGCAAAAATCATTTCAGCAATAACAGATAACAAGCTTGATTGGGCATGGCGTATCCTACCCAACCCGACAGACGGGATGTTTACCCTGGTCGTTGATGAAACCCAAACCCGGACCTATTTCTGTGAGATCTGTAATGCACTTGGCGAAGTCATAAAAACGATGCTTATACCGGTAGGTCAACAAAAAGTGGGGGTGGATATTTCTGGCTTTCCAGCTGGTCTTTATCTCCTGCGAATGACTGCAGACCGGGAGAGTAACGTCATGAAGCTACTAAAAAAATAATTAGCGAAAAATTATATACGAAAAATCCGCAAGGAACATCGAGGGATGCATCCTTGCGGACAACTAATTAAACTCCTTAACCGTAGGAAATAACTTCTAGATTTTATTCATTCCGGCATTTGCGACAGGATATCAGAAAGCAACTGGCCATATGCCTGCAAGGCAGAGGGCAAGGCTGTTGTTTGCGGATCGAGGTGCCAATACACCAGTTTGCCATCTATTTCTTTAGCCACATATAGGATACCCTGATCAACACATCCAGGGCAACCAAAGCCGGTGTTTACTTCAGTGAGCAGACTTTGTGGAAATTGTTCTATTGCTGGTAATGCCTTAGAATATAGTTCATCCGAAAGAGGTATCGCGCTAAATACAGGGGGTGATTTGAATCGATCCATCGCATCCGGATATAGTTTGCCATTTTGTATCAAAAAGATTTGGGTGCAATTCCCCCCACAAAAGTCATTGAAGTAACCGAATATAAATACATCATCCTGAAAGGTAGAGATGAAGCTATTCTCCTTGGATTTACACGCCTGTAAGGAACTTAGGATCAGCAGGATAAAAAGAAAGCATGGCATCTTCATAATGAGCTATTTTAAAAGGTTTGTATTCATTTATTTCCAGTATTAACGGAGCAGGAAGCCAATTCGTTGGTGGGAGTGAAAAAAACGGTGTACATAATGCAGGCTATTATCCTAATTAGCTACCAAACCTACGTCTTTCAAAATAACCACAATTCAAAAAAGCCTGCATGAATTAGGTCTTTTTACTGTGGGCAAATGGAACAGTAGTAGAGCATACGTATTCTTGATTAGGGCGATGTCAATAGTTAATCTTAAAACCAGTTACCGCCCACGCTCTTATCATCACTACGTTCTGGTTCCGACTCCCCACGACATTGATCTTCCGCAAGCCGTCTAAATTAAGATCCTTATTTAAAAAGTAAGATAAATTTGTTAGACTTGTCTAACATTTATATATTTGTTGTCTAAAGTCAATCATATGTCAATGCCAATGACCGAATCAACTATAACAGCCCTCCTCCTGGCCACCGTCATTTACCTGTTGGCAGCCTGCACAAAGCTGGAACCGCCAATGCCGAATGATGCCGACATCCTTGATGGACCGATCCTCGGACTAACCTATGCCCAACATGCGCAGTTTCTAGCGGGGGACATCGCCTTCAATGAAGAAATTTTTCACCCCACCAATGGTCTGGGTCCCATCTTTGTAGCCACAAGTTGCGGTTCTTGCCATGCCGGTGATGGCAAAGGCACACCTTTCACCACGCTGACACGCTTCGGACAAATAGACAGTACCGGAAATCACTTTCTCCACCTAGGTGGCCCCCAATTACAAAATCGTGCCATCCCCGGCTATACCCCGGAATCCATACCAGCCGGTGCAACCTTTTCAAAATTTACACCCCCGGCCATCACCGGCCTCGGCTATATCCAATATGTTACCGATGAAACCATCCTCTCCATGGCCGATCCTGATGATGCCGATGGCGACGGAATTTCTGGCGTGCCTAATTGGACTGTCCCACAGGGCTATGTGAACATCCCTAACCACGCCATTTCCAGGAATGGTAAATACATTAGTAGGTTTGGTAAAAAAGCAGGGACCTATGACTTGTTGCACCAAACAGTCAATGCCTATAATCAGGATATGGGCATTACCTCGACCTTCAATCTAGTTGATGTATTTTCAGGCCTCACTACAGATCCCGAGGTGAGCGATAAAACAGTCCGGGATGTCGTAGCCTATTTGCTGATGCTAAAGGTGCCGGTGCAACGCAATCCCAATAACGGCCAGGTCAAAAATGGTAAAACATTATTTACCCAGGCAAAATGTGCCTCCTGTCATGTACCTGAGCTGCAAACAGGTTATTCGCCCATAACTGCAATATCCTATAAACCATTCTACCCCTATACCGATTTATTGCTGCACGACATGGGCTCTGAGTTGGATGATGGGTATACTGAAGGAAGCGCCCAAACATATGAATGGCGAACACCACCTCTCTGGGGACTAGGATTATCACCAGCATCCCAGGGTGGATACTACTTTTTGTTACACGATGGTCGGGCCCGAAGCATCGAAGAAGCGATCCAACTCCATGGCGGAGAAGCATCCCACAGCAGGATGTTGTTCAATCAAATGACACAAGCTGACAAAGATGATTTGCTCACATTTCTAAAATCGCTATAATGGACAGAAAGGTATTTATAAAAACATGTGGTTACGCTTGCCTGGGTGCTTCAACATTGGGCTTGCTCCTCCAAAGTTGCGTCGGCAGTAAAATGATTGCCGGGCAAATCACAGGTGATCATCTGACAGTACCTCTTACCACATTTGAAGAGCTGAAAAAGGAGGCTATCGTCTTCCGAAAATATATAGTGGTCACGCATAACCAACTAAAATACCCGATTTGTGTATACCGCTTTTCGGATACTGAATTTATCGCATTAAACATGCAATGCACCCACCAGGGCACCGAACTAACTGTATATGGTGATAAAATGGTGTGTTCAGCTCATGGCAGCGAATTTGATAACAAAGGAAATGCTACCCATCCTCCTGCTGACAAACCTCTCAGATCCTTTCCTGTGCATATCGTAAATAAATCTCTCCTTATTTCATTAAAAGTAAAATGATAACAAGAATAACCTTTGTAATAATTTTGCTGATCTATGTTTCTACCCTGCACGCACAGATAGACAACAACCTGATAAAAAGCGTATCAGCCGATACGATAAAACCTTCTTTAAATATGGATGCCGTTTACAACCGTCCATTCTTGGGTTTGGGTAAATTGCCGGTGGCCTTAGGCGGCTATACAGAGGTAAATTGGCAACATATTGGCACAGACGGTGTTTCGGATGGCCATCAATTTCAAATGCGTCGAACGGCACTTTTCGTAGCATCCACCATCAGCAAAAAAATAAAGTTTCTTAGTGAAATAGAATTAGAAGCAGGCGGCAGGGAAATAGCCATCGAATTTGCGTCAGTCGATGTAGAATTTCATCCCCTCCTCAATCTACGAGGAGGCA
>JBBQMA010000084.1:0-8336 GCA_038328415.1 Chitinophagales bacterium
GGATGAAGACTCATTAACAGCCATTAAAAATGCACTTGAAGCCGAAGGAGCAAAAACAAAAATCATTGCAACAAAATTGGGAATACTAAAAGGAGCAAAAGGAAATGAAATAAAAATTGACCAGAGTTTTATGAATACATCATCAGTGCTTTTTGATGCCGTGTATATTCCATCTGGTGCAAAAAGTGTCAAAGCATTAATTGCCGAACCAGATGCTATACATTTTGTAAACGAAGCCTACAAACATTGTAAAGCTATTGCTGCAAATGGTGACGGAGTTGATTTATTAAACCAATCCTTTGCTGCTAATAAACCCGACGATGCAGGATTAATCATTGATAAGTCTGTAAAATCTTTTATCAAAGCAATTGCACAACACCGCTTTTGGGAAAGAGAAAAATAGAAGAAAGTGCTTGCATAAAAGCTAACTTTAAAATTCAAATAAAATCACAATCGTCCAAAATAATTTTCTAGTTACCTTAGTCAGGTTCTGTTGAACGCTTAGAATCCACAGGCGTTCAAAATAATTTTTAAAGTCTTTTTCGATTTCCATTCTGATGTGCCCCAAATAGATATTAATTTACAATGGGATATAGTCCCCGCCCTGTGCCTTTAAGATGAAGACATCGTCTTTGGTCTGGCACCGCCTCATGGAGACGATCTGGGTCTCACCCGCGAGGCTTGTTGCTTTTTGTGGCGCCGAAAAGTAACCAAAAATCCACCTGCCGATCTGCAGGCCTGCCTGACTGGCGTAAGGGCAGGGCGCTTGTTCTCGAAAGGCTCACTTTAAATTGCAAACGTAAAATTGTTTAAAAATAACGGTGACCCGGGCTTCGACCATACCCCCAGAAGGGGGAGTACCCCAAACCTAAGGCTGAGCAACGGAAGACAGGCACCTTGCCTTAATGCCAAGGAAATTATCTCTAGTTGTTTGATATTTGATTTTTGGGGGCAAACCCCAAACAACTTGCCCTATTGCCAAAGAAAGTATCCCTAGTTGTTTGATGTTGGGTGTTGAGTATTGGGAAGGACAAACACCCAATCACAAACAACAAACCTAAGGGCTTCGCGGCGGCAGGCAAGCCTCATAAACGAATATCTAAAGAAAGTGAACCAGGTACACAAAGGAAATGACAAAGCTACTCATGACGGAAGTAGTACGGAGTACCGCAGACGATGGGAAATATACAACGACAACAAATACAACAACAACCAGGACAACCTTGACAACCATGACATGGATAATCCGGAGCTTGCTGACCCCCAAAAATGGAGACTGCTCAAATGACTTGTGATGCGGTAAGTAACATGACATTCCGGCTGATAGTGCCCCCTTTCGCATTGTGGAATCAGCGTATCTATCGGACCAAAGTCATGGATACTGTGCATTCCGGTCGGTTTGCCCCCCTGTTCCAAAAAGGTTTGACCTTCTGATTCCAGAGGTTTGACCCCCAGGTCGTGGTTGGAAACGTTTTGACAATTACTCCATCAATGAATTTTCACAATCCTGAATATCCGTCAACGAGCCCAGAGCCATAAAGCAGCCAAAATATGAACCCGGGCCCTATCGAATCTCAGGTAAAAACTTAGCACCCCACAGCGCTGCAGTTCCTAATAGTGCTTTTTTTTGGTTTGAATAAACCTAAATCACTAATTTACAGGACAATTATGCCAACTCGCACATACCTTTGCTGCATTTCTGTGTGCGCAGAAGGCTTAAGAATGTTATGTAGTTATTTTTAATATCATCATTCGACTAAAAAGACATCAATGGCAACTATAAAGATGAGCATAGGCAAATGGTTTCAAATCTATTACAATAAAATTACAGAGAGCATTGCATTTTACCCGGCCATTATTGCTTTTGGTTTTTTGCTCCTTTCCGTGGGCATGCTCAAGATTGATTTTTCTCCATGGGGGAAGCAAATAAAGACAGGATTAAGCTGGATGAGTCTTAAAGATGCAAGCACAGCACGGTCAATTATATCTACTGTCGCGGGGGCTATTTTATCTCTTGCCGTCTTTAGTTTTTCAATGGTAATGATCGTGTTGAATCAGGCCGCTTCACAAATGAGCAACCGTGTACTTACGAGTATGATTGAGAATCGCTTTCAGCAGATCATTCTCGGGATTTATATTGGTACCATTGTGTATGCGCTTTTTTTGTTAAGCACCATCAGAGATATCAGCAGCGGTATTTATGTCCCGGTATTAAGCATTTACCTGCTTATTCTTCTCACCGTTATTGATATTTTTCTATTCATTTATTTTTTGGATTATGTTACACAAACGGTGAAATACGAAACTGTTATTCATCGTGTACAGAAACAAACCATGGCCACTATGAAAGAAAAGTTTGAAGACCTAGACGAAGAAAACGTTTCATGGAACAGCCTACCTTTCGTTGAGATACGATCAGCTGAGTCAAATTACTTCCAGGGTTTTGATGAAAATAAATTATTGAAAATAGCCTGTGAAAAAAATCTGTACATCACTTTTCTTTATAAGCAGGCAACCTATTTAATAAAGGAACATGTATTTATGAAGGTGTATGGCACCGGGTCAATTGATGAAGAATGTAAAAATGACTTATTATCCGCAACAGATTTTTATAAAGGCCAGCCCATAAACAAGAATGCGGATTACGGTTTTAACCAGCTTGCAGAAGTTGCTATAAAAGCTTTGAGCCAGGGCATTAACGATCCCGGCACGGCGGTTATAAGCCTTCATTCATTGTCGGATGTATTGGCTTATAGACTTTACCACAATCTCCCTTCCATTAGGCTCGACAATGAAGGAGTCAAAAGAATTTATATACCGTGTTCTTCATTCAATGATATGTTTGAAAAATGTATTTATCCGATTTGGAATTATGGAAAGAAAGATGAATACATTCAAAAGGAGATTATCCTTATGGTAAATCAGTTAAAAACTGCAGATCATAAAAAGTTGTACACAGCGGTATTTGATAAACTAATAAAAGAAGTAGAGAAACAAAAGGAAGTATGATTGAGAACAATTAAATTTTTTAGGGGACAAATTTGTTGCAATTCAATTTCCAGCATTCTGAAGTGTTCAATAAAATATTTGTTATCAAATCACAAGCGTCCAAAATAATTCCCTAATTTAAAAGACTTAAGTCCGACTATTGTAAATAATTACCGTAGCGTCATGACCGACAATAACGGAGCACCGCAGACGATGGAATAAATACAACAACAACAACAACGACAATCCTCATAACCTACCTACACAACCCAAGGCAGGCGCCCAACAACATGAGATAATCACATAGGCATTTTTAACAGGCAGGGTCCAATTTATTCTTTCAAGACGCGGATAACGGCCAGCATCTCCCCTTCGGAATAAAGCCTTACCCAATATATGCCTGGCATACCTTCAAGTGTTAATGCCATTTTATCTGCATCGCGAATTTTCTGAGTAGCCGTGATCCGTCCAAATAGATCGATGATTTCAAGGTTTGCATGCGCGATGATCTGGCCAAATTCTATAGTTAGCGCCCCCGGTGTAGGATTGGGATAAACACGCAAGTGAGGTAATACCGATTCATTCACGCCTACCGTCATGATCGCATAACACGAGGAGGTATCTGCACAGTTAGTATGTGTGAGAATCACCGCATAATTGCCATTTTTTGTGGGTGTAAATGCAGGAGAAGCCTCGCCCGCGATAAGCTTATATCCATTGTCACAATCCACCCATTTGTAAGTCACGTTTGTTTCTTGAGCTACGAGTGTGTTCCCAATACGAGAAATCGTAGTATCTAAATCACGTATCTGCACAAGAAAGTTTCCTGAAGCACAGCCCTCACTCGTTGTATAAAGGACCTGATAATCACCCAACGCATAGTCATATTCCGACAAGGATAATAGGGATGACGTCTCTCCTGCAAGCGCAACACCTTCATAATACCATTGCCAGAGCCCCGCATCATTACAAGGAATTGCAGCTTCCAAGGTATCAGCCACTTGGCACATTTGCCCTTTTTCACGAATCGGTATTTTATTCATTGTGATTTCCTCCTTCACAACGATGCCATCGATAACATAATAAGGATAACACAATGGGCCAGTGAATTCACCGGACAATTGACAGGGAGCTCCTAACATAATGGCTGTGATTTCTTCTGGCGTTGTGAATGTCAAACTGACCTGATGCCATTCATTTAAGGGGTTGATCATTACCGAACCCATTGCCATCCAGGTCAAGTCTCCTTTGCTGGGACAATCTGTCACATCCAACGTCAAACTATTGCAATGCGGCGCACCATAAATGGTAAATTGGACAGGACCCAATTTGGAAATAATTGTGCAAAGTTGTCCATTGTTTTGAATGGGTACAAAAGCCGTCCAAAAGGAAATTGTTACTTCAGCACCACAAGGAATCGTATCATTCAGACAAATACTTAGATATTCTTTCCATCCGTCCGCAAAGATCATTCCTGCTACACCATCTCCATCCGGAAATGGAACCAGGCCGCTATTTGTTATACCCGCCAATATAAACCCACAGGTATGCATATAATCCGCAGTAGCAGTATTGCCTAATTTCCAGTCTCTAGTACATTGTAATTGACTAAAATTTGAAGGACAACAGTCCATTTCCTCAAAAGAGGGATTGGGTAAACTATTCGGCGCAAGGAGTTGAATAATGGGATGACACGCACATTCCGGATCTTGTAAGTCGATCAGGCCATTATTGTTGTCATCTATTCCATTGTCACAAATCTCCTGAGCCTGGACGGCCCATCCACTGCACAGAAAAACCAAGATGAATAACATTTTGGTGTAAGTGTGTTTCATATTATTCCAATTTATTCAAAAAGTGTTATAAATAAAAGTAAAAAATAGACCAGTTTAAACTACTCGGATAGGCTACTCCACCACCACCAGATGCCGCCCTCCCTGCTCAAAGTGGAAGATGTACATTCCCGGTGCCAGGTGTTGTAAAGGTATCCGTGACTCTCCTGAAGGAATTTGCGTTATAAAATGTCGCTTTCCGATAAGGTCATACACCTTTAACAAACTCTCTTGCGGCAAGTCCAGGTATAAATAATCCAGAGCAGGATTTGGCCAAAGGTGAATTGTCTTGGAATCATCAGGATGGTTAATAGTAGAGGGTTTTAAACAGTCCGCATTGATCAGAGAGTCACCTGTAATAGTCCAACCTTTATTGTTGATCAAATGATTTCTAAGTTCTAAAGCATCGGTACCATAACCCAGTCCGATTGCACCAAGCTTTCGATTTTCTGGAGTGGCTGGATTCTTACCCCATCCCTTAATCGTGGCGGAGTAATTATTGCAATCCATGCCGGAATAATCAAACATACTATCCATAAAAACATTCTGTTCCAATTGCCAAGTACTAATATCCTGGTTGAAAGCAATAGCCCATGCAAACATACCGGACATACTATACACTAAAGTGGTATTCCATGCTGAAATATCCTGATTAAAGTTATCCGCATATGCAAACATATAGGTCATTTCTGACACATTTCGGGTATCCCAATTGCCAATATTTTGGTTGAATGAATCGGCATTCCAGAACATACCTAACATGGTCTGTACTTTAGATACATTCCAGTTTTCAATATTCTGATTGAAGGACTTAGCACCATCAAACATCAAATACATACTTTTCACGTTTCGCGTATCCCAATTGCCTATTGCCTGATTAAATAAAATGGCATCTGCAAACATAGAAGTCATATGAGTTACATTTTGGGTATTCCATTCGCCAATATTTAAAGGTCCTTTTAAGTTTTTGCAGTTTTTGAACATAAATGTCATACTGGTCACATCGCTAAGATCAGGAAGATCCGTCGCTACACAGTCTATATTTTCACATCCAAAAAAGGCAAGTTCCATAGTACTCCATGGAATATCCCCCCACTGGTTCACAGCTAATATTTTTTTTGAGTCGTACTTGTTTTCGAACTTAATACTCGTAAAAGTGCCCGCGCCGGGGCTAATGCTGACTATATAAGTTCCGGGATAAGGAAATGTAATTGTGGTTATGCCAAAGCCTTTTTTCGAGCCCTTATTCTCTAGGTTCCCGGCTTCCTCCCAAGATATATTATAATTTACACCGGTGCCGGGTATTCTAATTTGATTGCTCGTTGTCCACCCTGGGTTATCTGTCTTCCAGGTCGTGATGAAGGGCGACTGAGCGAACAGGAGTTGACCCACCATCAGGCATGAAGCAATCGCAAAAAATCGTAGATTCGAGTAAAGCTTGCGTAAAGGTGTATTATTCATAGTCGCCATGACATAGGATGAAATAGGAAGCATGGTCTACACCAAGCTACTTAGTAGCCGCCTATCTCTTAGCTTTATGAACAGATAAGAACACAGGTGGAGTCCCTAATTTAGTCGATTCTTGGGCGTTGACGATCCAATTTACATTTAATCCAAGACACAAAGGATGAAATCCTACCTATTGGGACAAAAATAAGTTAAGAATTGTCGTGAAATTGCTAAAATAACGTTGTGGGAGCAACCCATTGATTTGAATATTGAGGCTGAACAATCCCAACTTTTAACCATTGCTTCTCCCAAATTGAACAAGCATTTAAAAAGGATTCAATCGAACATATAAATACCCCAATACTAAAACTTGCCAAACAAAATCCATTGATGCGCTACCAATAGCTCACCACACATAAAGTGCTTGATACTGGTGCAAGCGGCAAAATTCACCTATCCCATCAAACCATTTGATGTCGTATAGGCTTCTCACCACTGCTTTGCCTGATACGGATATCGCACTTTGTATATTTCAAGAATTAATTCAGCCATGCGTTTTTTTAGCTCAGTCATTCCCTCCCCTGTCTGAGCCGAGATGACGACGACCTGATCGCTATATCGGGAATGAAGCGTTTCCTTTAATTCCGCTTCAATTTCAAGACGGGTATCCTCCTCGAGGAGGGCATCAAAATAAGTGGTGCGGTAGGCATCCATTTTATTAAAAACATACAACACCTGCTTTTCGCTGACACCCAACTCGTGGAGCGTCTGTGTTACCGTCTTTAAATGGTCCTCATACTGCGGATGCGCCAGGTCGATGACATGAATTAATAAATCACTCTCCCGTACTTCGTCCAATGTCGATTTAAAACTCTCCACCAAATGGTGCGGCAACTTGCGAATAAATCCGACTGTATCTGAAAGTAAAAAAGGCATCGCGTTCCATACCACCTTTCGTACTGTAGTGTCCAGTGTAGCGAATAATTTATTCTCGGCAAATACATCCGATTTACTCAGGATATTCATCAGCGTCGATTTACCGACGTTGGTGTATCCCACCAGTGCCACACGCACCATCTCCCCCCGGTTTTTCCGCTGGGTCACATTCTGGCGATCTATTTTTTCCAGCTCTACTTTCAGTTTGGCGATTTTATCGCGCACGATACGACGGTCGGTCTCGATTTCTTTTTCACCGGGACCACGCATACCGATACCTCCGCGCTGACGCTCAAGGTGCGTCCACAATCCGCGCAGGCGGGGCAGCAGGTATTGCATCTGAGCCAGCTCCACCTGAGTCTTGGCTTGTGCCGTCTGCGCACGGGCAGCAAAGATGTCCAGGATCAGGGTGCTTCGGTCCACAATTTTGACCTTCAGGGCCTCTTCCAGGGTATTCACCTGCTTGCCTGAGAGGTCATCATCGAAAATCACGAGATCTATTTCCTTCAATTCGACATAGGCTGCAATCTCCTCCAGCTTGCCTTTACCGATAAAGGTCCGCTTGTCGGGCTGTGGCAATTTTTGGGTGAAGCGCTTCAGCGTCTGCGCACCCGCTGTCATTGCCAGGAATTCAAGTTCATTGAGGTATTCCTCTACAAGTGTTTCCGGTTGGTCACGAGTAATGACACCTACGAGCACAGCCTTTTCTGCTCCGCCCTGGCCGGTCCGCGAAGACTCTGCGCCTACATTCCATCCTTGTCCTGACATAATCTTATCGTTTAGTACTTAACCAAAAGGCAGGATTCTGCCTGTTTTTTCCATTCCAGATTTCAAAGTGTATCTCCCCTGCCCCGCTAATGGCATCCTTGGCGGCTATGCCTACTTTTGCCGCTGCCTTCAAGACATCGCCCTTTTTCACATTGACCGATTCCATATTGGAATATACTGAATAATACTGACCATGCCGAACAATAATCGTGTAGGCAAAGCCTGGTACCCATTGCACACCGGTCACTATGCCTTCGTAGATCGTTTTCACTGCTGCCCCGGGCGTGGTGCGCAGATCAATGCCGGTATTGTTGATTTTGACCTGGGGCAAATCAGGATGGCGCTGCTCTCCAAAAGGCCTGG
>JBBQMA010000085.1:0-8272 GCA_038328415.1 Chitinophagales bacterium
ATTAAAGGAATACAGGCAGTTATTCAAGGAGGATCGGATAAATCCTTCAATACTGGATCAGGTCATAGTGCGATTACAGGGAGAGGAGCAACTGGCATTTTGGCGGCAACGGGTATTATACGATACGCTGGACACGATCATTCACCCCAGGGTTGGACTTGTTCGCAATCTGTGGAAGGATGTTTATAAAATAAATCTAGACAAAATAACCCATCCACTGCTATTCCGGATTGTTGCGAGTTATACGGATCAGGGTATTTCACAATGGCATTTCCCAACCCACGAAGGCGGATTTTTAGCTTCATTACGTGAGCTGGAGCGGAATAGTTTTTATCACTTTTTCAAAAGTAAGCGTGTTCGCCAACTTCTCACGAACACCGGTTGTACGCTGGAGTCTCTGTTGGGAATCCTGCTTCAGGATGAGCGTTTGTATGAACATTATTTATTTGACCAACAGTTTGCACATCCGGGGTGGTCTGGACTTATCGCTGTACTTGAAGAAAATCCCTCCAGCCTTTTAGATACTCGAAAAATTACACTGGAGGATTTCATTACACTAGAGACATTGCTGGAAGTTGATGCACTGGATACTAAATTTGGTGAAAACTGGGTACCGCTTGGTTTGCGAATTAAAAATTTACCAAAACCTTTATTTTCAGACGACGATAAGGATACTGAAATTGATCATGTTTTCCAAATCCTTCAGGAAGCATTTGAATGGAGTTATTATGATGAGGTTCTAGCAGGAATAAAGAAATCAAAATCTGAAAATAAATTACCCCAATCGGCAAGTTTTCAGGCTATATTTTGTATTGACGACCGGTATTGTTCACTCAGACGCTATTTGGAAGGTGAAGATCCATCCTGCGCTACCTACGGCACTCCAGGATTTTTTAATGTAGGAGCCTATTTCCAACCGGAGCACGGTCATTTTCATACCAAAATTTGTCCGGCTCCCATGAAGCCAGGGCATTTGATAGTCGAGCAGGAATCGAATAAAAAGTTGGAAAAGGATCCCCATTTTTCTAAGTATAGCCATTCCCTATTTACCGGATGGGTTATTGCGCAGACGCTTGGATTTTGGTCGGCCTTTAAATTAGTAAAGAACATATTTTATCCCACATCATCCATAGCCTCCGTGTCCTCATTTAAACATATGGATAAGACAGCCAAGCTGCATATTGAATTTGATGAGACTGTTGAATCCATAGACGGCCTCAAAGTAGGTTTTACCGTTTTAGAGATGGCGGATAACACTGAACAGCTCTTAAAGAGTATTGGATTGGTTAATTCTTTTGCACCAATTGTATATTTTGTTGGCCACGGGGCGAGTAGTGTAAATAATACGTATTATGCGGGGTATGATTGTGGTGCTTGCAGCGGGCGACCTGGTTCTGTTAATGCGCGTGTGGCTGCATATAGGGCAAATCATTCTGGCGTACGAAAAATTCTGGCAGATAGGGGAATTATTATTCCTGGGGGCACTATATTTATTGGTGGTCTTCATGATACAACAACAGATGAAATTGAATTTTATGATTTAAATACTCTGCCTTCCATACATCTTGATTTACACAATAAAAATGAACGGATATTTGCCAGATCATTACAATTGAATTCCAAGGAGCGATCCCGTCGTTTCGTACTGCATAACACCCGCCAGTCGGCTGAAAAAATATCTAAAGAGGTCAAGCGTCGCGCAGTATCCTTGTTTGAGCCCAGACCTGAATATAATCATGCGACAAATGCCCTGGCTATCATAGGTCGGCGCATTCTAACGAGGCATCTTTTTCTGGACAGGAGGAGTTTTATGAATTCCTACGATTATTCCATTGACACTGATGGCCATTTGCTCTTAACTATTCTGCAAGCAGTGGCGCCTGTGTGTGGTGGAATTAATCTAGAGTATTACTTTTCACGTGTTGACACACAACGACTAGGGGCAGGCAGCAAACTGCCACATAATGTCATAGGGTTGGTCGGAGTGGCCAATGGGGCGGACGGCGACTTAAGACCCGGTTTGCCTTACCAAATGGTCGAAATACATGACCCGGTCAGGCTCATGGTCATTGTGGAGCATTATCCGGAAGTGGTTCTCGAGGCAATCCAACAGTCTGCCTCTACATGGGATTGGTTTAAGAACCAATGGATACACATGGTAGTAGCTCATCCCTTAACACGGGAGACCTTCCTGTTGAGGGATGACAAATTTGTCCTTTATCAACCCGTTACGTACCAACTTCAAATCATCGACGATATCATGCCGCTGATTGAATCTGAGGAAGCAAATTTTCCAGTGTATATCCTACAAGACTAAACTAATGATGATTAATACCAATTTATTGACATCGGGCATTCAGCTATTTATTGCTGTGCCACTCGTAGGATTTATTATCTCTTTGTTTGTTAGAGAGAGAAATGAAAATCTACTTTCAAGAATTGCATTTTTAACAACCGGGATTGTATTTCTACTGACCATTATATTTATCTCTTTGTGGATGTATCTGTCCAATCCTGTGCTTAATTTGCAAGAATTTGAAGTGTATAAAACACAGCACTTTAAGTTTCTGATTGATTTCTTTTTTGATGGAACAACAGCCGTATTTTTGTTTGTCGGGTCATTTTTGACATTCTTAATCATGTTATATAGCCGGTATTATTTGCATCGGGAAAAAGGTTATAAGCGTTTTTTTAATACAGTTCTTTTCTTTTTTCTTGGTTACAATATCACCATTTTCGCAGGTAATTTTGAAACATTATTTATTGGCTGGGAGTTACTGGGAATTTCCTCATTTTTATTAATTGCTTTTTATCGAGAACGGTATTTGCCTGTTCGAAATGCGGTCAAAGTATTTAGTATTTACCGTATTGGCGACGTAGGTATATTAATGGCCATGTGGGCCAGTCACCATCTGTGGCATGAAAATATCACATTTGTCAAGTTGGGAAATTATGAATTGGTACACGACCATTTGCAGGGTCACAGTCTGGCAGGGGTATTTATTTCGGTGATGATCCTGATAGCGGCTGCGGCAAAGTCTGCACAATTTCCATTTTCCTCATGGCTGCCTCGTGCGATGGAAGGACCGACACCCAGCAGCGCCATTTTTTACGGTTCATTATCGGTCCATTTTGGGGTGTTTTTATTGTTGCGGACATACCCATTCTGGGAGGAACAAACCGTTGTCCGGGTTATGATTGGTACTCTGGGATTTGTCACCGCTTTTATTGCCACATTTGTTGGAAGGGTGCAATCTTCCATTAAGACACAAATAGCATATGCTTCCATAGCGCAAATAGGCATAATATTTATTGAAATTGCTTTAGGATGGAAGCAACTCGCCCTTTTCCATTTTGCGGGCAATGCCTTTTTAAGAACTTATCAGCTTTTGGTTTCCCCTTCTGTGGTGAGTTATTTGATCCAGGATCAATTTTATCATTTTAGACCAAGAGCTAAGCCATTTGAGGACTCTTTACCGAAGCGGTTTGAGTATACGCTTTATCAACTTAGTTTGAAGGAATTTAATTTGGATAAGCTTCCCAACAAACTCATATTTACCCCGCTAAAGCGAATAGGGCAACAGCTTAATTTCCTGACTTACCGAAATGTATCCTTTTATGTGATCCCGTCCTATTTCATAGCCCTCTTTTTTTATTTTCATCAAGCAAGTCTACATCCTTTAGTACTCGAATACCTTCCTATACTATTTTCTTTTCTTGGATTTTTATTCGTCCTCAAAGCATTTAGTGAAAGGACGAGTCCAAGGCTTGCATGGCTACTTATTATTATTAATCACTTCTGGATTGCACTGGCGATCTCATTTAATGACCAGTTTGAATGGGGGCAGGTTGCTCTTTATTTGAGCGGCGTGGTTGGTGCTGGGCTTCTCGGTTTTATAATAATTACGTTACTCCGGAGAAGAGAGCCAGCTTTTTTCAGCCTGAATGGGTATTATGGGCACGCTTATGAATACCCGCGATTAGCATTTTTATTTCTATTAGCGTGTCTTGGATTAATGGGTTTTCCAATAAGTCCGACATTTATTGGTGAGGATTTAATTTTCGGACATATTCGCAACGATCAGGTACTATTGGCCCTTTTTAATGCATTGGGATTTGTCATGGGTGGTATTGCATTAATTCGAATCTATGCGCGTCTGTTCTTAGGACCGCATTGTAAGGCATATCACGAAACCGCACTCCGATCATCATAATGCAGTTCACCTCAAACAATCAAAAATGATAGGCATGTTGCCATTGTACTAATTTTACTAATTAATCTAATTCAAAATGAACAAGCAGACTTTTGTTAAAGATCTTTTAGCTGGACTCACTGTGAGTTTTGCAGCCCTTTCTTTGGGTGCTGCATTTGGCACTCTCTCAGGCCGTGGCGCTTTTGCAGGTATGATTGGTGCCGCGGTCATCCCTATTATTACCTCCCTATTTGGAGGGACTCGTTTGCAAGCTTCCGGCCCTACAGCTCCAATGACTGCTATTTCAGCATTACTTGTGGCAGGCGCTTATGAGTCGTTTCCGGATAAGGTCCATGCGGAGCAGTTCATAACATTTACAATGATTCTGTTCGGAATATTTATGATTATTGCAGGATTCCTTCGATTTGGCAAACTCATTCAGTATGTCCCTAACGCGGTTACCTTGGGATTTATGAATGGTATTGCTTTATTGATTTGGGTAGACCAGGTCTCAAAAATATTTGGTGTCCATCACATGCATCAGATTGATGGGGATTTATGGATTAATATCACAGTAGCCACCATTACGTTGGTACTTATTTTTTTAATGCCTTCTTTCATAAGGGCCATTGGCATCCATGAAAAGTACCATTCTTACATTTCAGCCATGTTATTAGGCATTATTGCCAGTACAGTTGGGGCTAATTTACTTCATTTGGATATTGAAAAAGTTTCTCTTGGCGCCTCTGTGGATTCATTTGGACAGTATTTGGGAATGATAAGAAGTTATTTCCCTGATCAGGCGATGCTTACACGGGTTAATTTCAATCATGCCTTACCTTTTGCACTGCAATTAACGCTTTTGGGTTATCTGGATAGCCTGCTCACATCACTGGTTATAGACAGGATGACCAATGAAAAAACAAAGCGGAATAAGGAGCTTGTAGCGCAGGGTGTGGCAAATGGCCTTAGTGGTTTGCTTCTGGGAATACCCGGGGCTCAGGCTACTATTCGTAGCGTACTTTTAATTAAGGAGCAAGCACAAACTCGTTTGGCCGGTGTAATTCTGGGTTTAGTTGTGTTGATTAGCATTATTTTTTTGAAGGATTATATTATGTTAATTCCTGTAGCCGTTTTTACAGGTGTCTTAATTAAAGCTGGTTGGGATGTGCTAGATCGTGAATATACTCAGGCTTATTTTAAAAGGGGATGGATGCGTTCCATCAACAGGAATTTTCAAATGTTCCTGATTCTTTACACTACAGTTATAACTGTAATTTTTGATTTGAATATCGCTGTAGTCACTGCAACGGCTTTGTATTACTTAGCGCGATATTTATTTAAATCATTACACCTTACAGATGTCGAAGATAATCTGTCTGACAACATCGAGGATGACTGGTTTCCAGAAACGGGTGAATTAAAGAGTTGAGGAGTTTGTTTATTGGTGCAGAGGGGCTTGTGAGTAACAAGTGCCTAATGAAGGTTGGGCAACCCTCTGCTATGTTTTTATTTAGGTCTGATTTACATACGTCGGCATAATTTAATTTTGTCTGATTCAGTGTGAAAAAATACTGTTTCAGCAGGTTGAGTTTTACTGGCAGACCCAATTATATATGGCATATGCATTTATTGACTACTTTTGTTTCTCGAGCAGTGGATCCTTTAATTGCTTGGGGCGATCTAAATTTAATTTTTTATTATGTACGCTAAAATTTACTTTCGCTTGGCAATTGGATTGTTGATACCGATTTTATTGCTTAACAATTGCACCAAAAATCACCTTCCTGAGCCAGCAATTTGTTATCAAACGGATATAGAGCCTATCATTATTAGTAATTGCACGCAGAGTGGATGTCATAATGGGTCTGACGTAGTAGCAGGGTATAATTTTTCCTCTTATGAAGGTATTTTGAAGGCCGTTACACCTGGTGACTACAGGAGTTCAGAACTGTATAATGTTTTATTAATTCCATTTGGAGAAAAACGCATGCCGCAGGCACCGTATGACTTGTTGCGCGATATGGATATTGCCTTGATTGCGCGGTGGATTGAGGAAGGTGCCGTAAATACTATCGATTGCCAAAGCGCATGTGACACTAGTAATATTGGCTTTGCATTGACGATTAAACCGATCATTAGCACCTATTGCACCGGTTGTCATAGTGGCAGTCAACCACAAGGAGATATCGATCTCAATTCATGGACGAAGGTGAAACCTTTCGTCGATAATGGCTCTCTCTTAGGAAGTATTAAACATAGTTCGCCTTTTTCGGCCATGCCAAAGAATGGGAGTATGTTGCCCAATTGTCAAATCAGGTTGATTGAAAAATGGATAGCGGATGGCGCTCCTAATAACTAAATGGTTTAATTGAAATACGATGAGGAGGATATTTACATTTTTGATTATTATTTTAGGTTTTTCCTTTGTACAAGCTCAGGAACCGTCGATGCTTGATTTGTTAGGAGAGGATAAAACCATTAACTATGAAGCCTATGCCTTCAAGTCGCCCCGTGTGATCAATAGTCACAGTTTAGAAATGCTGCATGCCGGGTCTTTGGATTTTAGAATTTTACATCGCTTTGGTAGGCTGGATCAGGGTTTATATGATGTGTTTGGACTAGACAATGCATCCATTCGGCTTAGTTTTGATTACGGTATTACCTCTAATTTGACGGCAGGATTTGGTCGTACCAATCAAAAAAAAGAATTGGACGGATTTGTCAAATATAGGATTCTTCGGCAATCTACTGGAGCACGTACTATGCCTATTTCATTGCTTTGGATTAGTGGGATAACCTGGAATGGGTTAAAAGATCCCTTTCCAGGAGTAAGCACTACTTCAAGTGATCGTTTGGCCTATTATCATCAGGTAATTGTTGGGCGTAAATTTTCAGATAGGTTTTCATTGCAGCTCGCTCCCACAATTTTGCACAGAAATATCACGCCCCAATCGCTGGATCCGAATACGCTATATGCAGCGGAGTTAGGCATGCGATATAAGTTATCTAATCGCCTGGCTTTACTTTTAGATTACACGCACGTATTCAACCGTTTTCCCGGTTTGATCGTTCGTAATCCATTATCAATTGGGGTGGATATTGAGACAGGAGGTCATGTTTTTCAACTGCATTTCACAAACGCTGCAGGATTGAATGAACGGGCGTATTTGACAGATATAAATGGTTCCTGGTTAAAAGGTGAAATCCAATTTGGATTTAATCTTTCAAGAGTTTTTCAGCTAAAGAACCCAACGGATAATTAGATACCTTTTATTTAAAACCCCCGCATTAGATACCATCGGGCACCCCATTCGATTGTACTGACGTACCGTTGGGTATCCAGATAGAGATTTATACGTTCACCATTTTTCAATTCAATTTCCCATAAATATTTTTCACCATCATCCGTTGCTTTACGGTCTGCCCGCTCGTTGACCCGTTTGATTTCAAGAAGCTCTTCAATCCATTTCGATCCGCCATCTTCATAAAAAATGCGTGTTTTAAAGCGCACAAAGTCGGCTATACGTTCTTCAATGATAACGCCGGCTTGTTCCCGAAGCACACTATCGGCAAGGAGATCTTCAATAGTGAGATTCAGTGAATCTACAAGGCTTACTTCTCCTTTTTTACGCTTCTTTTTATCCTTCATATTTCGAGCGATCTCCCTGCTAAAATGCAGGTACGTGCTATCGTCCACAATGAGACGCTGTTGTTTACCTGTCGATTTATCCAGTAAGATAAACGGGTGGATATCCTGACCCCACAAACTGTCGATATGTGGGATAAATAGTTCTTTGCGATCTGTAAACCAGTTTGCATCAGATTGGTAGTCCCGTTCGGTCAAAAGTGGAAGCCAGAAGACCATTTCAGGTTCTTTAGGCGAACGTTTAAAAATGACAGCATCTGCTTGTCGGTTTTTGTTGAGGATAACTTTCAGGTGACCTTGCAGGGTAGGGTTCCTGGCATTCATGAGGTTTAGGATGTATCCGTATTCTGATGTATTTATGTTGTTGATGCTGTATACGCCTGCAATATCGGGCCCCTCGACGAAGAGATTATTCTGGGTCACACCAAAT
>JBBQMA010000086.1:0-8231 GCA_038328415.1 Chitinophagales bacterium
ATAGCATTGATAATTACCGGAGTGATTTGGATCATAAATGGAGCAGATTTTTACCCATGGCCCGTATCTGGGAGCGATAATGCAGAAGTGACTTTATGGTTGAATACATGTTGACTGGAAACGTATATAAAACCTACGATCACGCTTGATTTGGCCGAGCCCTAATTCACTTTTCCAACACTAACGTCACATCTCCATAACGCTGAATCGTGAATTCCTGCCGGCAAAAACGCACATTCGCTTTAAGCCACCAGACAAATACATCCTGATCCATGTCACGCCCGCGCAAAAGCCCGTTCCAACCAAATCCGGGATTCGGATTGTCGGTTTGATAAAGTTTATTCCCCCATCGGTCAAAGACCTCGAAATGGTAACTGAGAACCTCAATTCCATTAGCAGGCAACGCCCGGAATTCATCATTTATGCCATTGCCATCCGGGCTAAACCCATTCGGTACGAAGAAAAAATCATCTGGTTTCTGCGCCTCTGAAGGGTTCAAAACGATCAGCGATCGAGATAGGGTTTCACATTTACCCACTACAGTAAGTGTTTTTGTACCCGGTTGATCAATAATCCGAACGCTGTCAACACTGCCATCCTCCCAGGACCAGCTAAGTACAGATTCCTGACCAGAAATATACACCGGCGCTAAAGGAATGCCGGCTCCATCGCAGCTCAGGATCACCTGGGGCAAGGTAAAGATCAATGGCGGAAAACTAGGAATTATCGCAGGGGCAGAACGCTCGCAATAATCAACATCCTGTAAATAAACCGTATACGCACCGGGTGACAGCCCCAAAAAGACCGGATTGCCCTGCCAGTTCTTCCCATCCAGACTGTAAAGCACAGGTCCGGAAGGATCCCCCGAGGGAATAATCTGAAGTGCTCCCGTAGACCCCGCAACACAAGACGTATCGACATTAATTTGCCATGTCGAGGGAGGTAAGACCTCCCGTTCGGGTACATTGACCACAGCGGTCTTTAAACAGAGGTTTGCATCTCTTAGGTAAAGAATCAAAGAGCCCGCCTGCAACCCGGTAAATTGCCCGTCAGTGGTCCATAAATTGTTATCCGCACTAAACTCCAACGGACTCGCATTCGTCGGATCCGGAATGAAATGGACCATGCCTGTTGATTGCCCCATACAGGTACTGTCAATAAACACCTGCCAACTATAATCCGGAAGCGCTACAGCGTTTACCGTAAGGATCGAGTCACATCCCTGGGCAGTAAGCAAGGTATAGGTATTGGCCATACCCGCAGTAAGTGTATCCCCTGCAAAGAGTGTATATCCTCCCGGACACACATCCACCGAAAGGCTGGCTGCAACGGACTGACACTGAAATTGCAAGAGCAAATCGGTGGTTAATTTTTGATCGCAGCCGACTACCTGGAGCAAACTGTCCTGCCATACCGGGGTCCAACCCGGAGGAAGGCTTGTTTCATCTATACGCAGGACGAATGTTCCTAGTCCGGGTACATCCGGGAAAGCATATCCTTTCCCTGGAATCGAAGGCACATTCAACGTACCTCCAGATGGATTTACCAATTGAATCGTCACACCGTAAACCAACGTATCCGCCCCGTCAATAATCCCGTTATTATTCACATCAAACCACACCTGCCCATCAAAGGCACTGATTCCGTCAAATACCTCCATATAAAATGGGTCACTCTCCGCTTCACAACCGTTTTGATGCACCATTTGAAGGTGGTAGAAACCCGTTGTGGTGATTTGTAATGAAGAGGCATTTCCTGCAGGAGGTGGGATCGGGGCATTGTCCTTAACCCATTGCCAGGATAGCAGCCAGGATGGTGAACCTATACATACCGTGTCCGGATTACATCCCCGATGACAACCATCCGGCGCCAATAAAGAGGATGGCGATTCCAGCAATGTTAATTCACTACTTTCCGCCGCACAGCCATATTGATTGATTGCTCTTACGCTGTATAATCCGGCTGTTTGAACAAAAATCGTCGTTCCGGTTTGCTGGGTGGACCATTGATAATTTATCCCTCCGACGGCATTTTGTACGAAAATACTCTCGCCTGAAAATGCGCAATACGGAGGAGGCCCATTAAATGCAATAATAGGGATAGCAGGTAAAGGCCGGACTTCCACCGTCATCGGCCCAATCAATGAGCTACATCCGGTGGAAGGGTCGGTAATGGTGGCCGTAAAGACATGGGTCCCTACAGGCAATGGATTGTTGCGATCCAAAGAATATTCTAACAACTTTCCAACTGAACCGGTACTCCAGACAACAGTATACAATCCTTTCAATTCCAGATCCAGAATAACCGGAGCACCATAACAAGATTGATAGAATTGATAATGGATGGCCGATATAACCCCGTACTCGTTTTTGCCAATGGCCCGAATGAGTCCGGCAGGCTCCGGAACTACTTCCACCAAGGCAGGCCCAGGCTTATATTGGCAGCCCAGATTATCGGTTACTGTTAGGCCATATGCACCCGCCGCGCTGACAATCGGATCATTACCCGATGCACCATGGGACCATAGAAGCTGATTGCCCGCCCCATTAAAATGAAGGGTAGTCGTGGTTCCTTCACATATGGGCGTGAGATATTGAATAATTCCGGAAAGCGTATTCGGGCTTACCGTTATTGCCTGGGACACCTGGTTGGTACACCCAAACACATCCGTTGCACTTAGGCTGACAATAGGGTTCCCAGATAAAGCATAGGTATGGCTGGCTGATGACACAGCTACTTGATTAGCCGACCCTGAAGCCGGATCACCAAAATCCCAAAGCCAGTCCACCATTTTAACCGGGCTACTACCGACCCAGGAAGTAGGTGAATCTTTACATACTTGAGTTGGCCCGGTAATATTGATCACCGGTTTGGGTCGGACATTGACTATCTGGATCATCCGGGACAAACATCCCGATGAACTGGTTATCGTCAAGGTGACGGTGAAGGAGCCTGAGGTTGTATAAGCGTGGGTTGGATCCTGAAGACTGGATGTATTATTCGAACCAGAGACGGGGTCCCCAAAATCCCAATTCCAATCCATAATGCTTAATCCAGCAAGGTGGGTACTCCGATCCGTGAAAGACATATTTTGACCGTCACAAACCGACGGTGCGTCAAAGTCTGCACTCACTGGAATGGTATCAATCAGGGCTGCATCACAGAAGGATCCGCCAATAGCCCCGCCATAGTATAACGGATAATAACCCGCCTTGGCAAACGAATAAGTAATCACATCCTGATTGATCGTGATCGGCCCGGGCAAGGAAATATCGTCTACCTTCCAAAACCCATTCATTAACGGAGCCCCCAGGGATAAGGCTGTATAGGTTCGTTCATTACAGTATGCACCAGGTGCCACCTGTAGTACAAGTTCAGGACAGGGTGTCCCACTGACTGGAAAACTACCAACCACTTCCAATCCCGGATCACACATTTCAAATATTGCTACTGCATTGGAGGCACTGGTACAACCATTCTGATCCGTAACAATTACGTGATAAGTTCCAAACAGGATTGCCAGCATGGAGGAACCCGTATTGCCCTGAAGGATACCATCCAAATACCAGGCGAGTTGAACACCCGGACCCATTATGTTTACATAAAGTGTAGGTGGTTGATCTCCATTTGAGGGACAAAAGCCCTTAGGATCCGGACTGGACAGGGATATTTGGGGAGATGGATAATTATTGATCGTAAAGCCTGCTGAATCCCGGCAACCAAATCCATCTTCCACACCAAGTAACCATGTACCTGCACCCAAATTAAGGGTAGGCAGACTACTTATAAATGTACCGACCTGATCATACCAACCATGGCTCACAAAGAAGCCGGAGGTGGACACCGCAGTCTGGCTCCCAGGACACACCCCTGCAGCATGGAGTACAATTGGGTTTGGCAAATCATGAACAACTACTGGCAATTGGACTATTTGCGCGCATACCATGGCCTGCACAATCGCATTCCCCTTTCCCATCCACTGCACATAGACCGAACCGGGTGTGCCACCTGACTGAATTACGCCGGCAGAAGCTGGCAAAACCGACCAGCTCACATCAAGACCTTTCATTGAAGAGTTCAGAGCGTATAGTGCCGATTCACCGAGGCATGCATCCTGGTCTCCAGAAATGAGCGGGCTTGTCACTGCCTGTATATCTACAAAAATTGGAGCAGACGTACATCCGGGTTCCTGACGGATCTGGTGCCTCAACTCCAGCCGGTATGGCCCTCCGGAATTATTCCAGGTTACCAGCGTCTGGTTAATTGTTTTAGTACTAAGCGATGGGCCGTTCCGAATAGTCCATACGAGATCATAAAGTGTTTGAGAGGAATGACCCGTATATGCATAAGTATCACCGGGACATATAGGGTCCGGCCCTGTAATGCTGTCCGGTGGAGCAGGTGGATTCTGAATGATCAATCCCCAGCGATAAGTAGAATTGCACGATTGGGTTGGATCGGATTGGCTCGCGACAACCGTAAAATTACCACTGCCATGGACAGCGTTATAGGTAAACTGATCACTTGTGCCAACACCATTGAAAACAGGATTACCGTCAGCATCCTGCACCTGCCAGGAACTGGCAATGGGAAATACCCCCTTCCGGGATTTAAAAACAAGGGCATCTCCCGGACAACCCTTTAGTGGTCCTTCGACATGAAAAGGTGCTGTCAAGACAATGTTTTTCAAAGCATTCCCTGAACAGCCTTGCGTACAATTGGTATAGGCTACTTGCACAAAGCCAGTATTAATGAGTGGATTGTCGGGCCATAATACGGTGATCTGATTTGTCCCCTGGCCAAGAAGGATCATAGCTGATGGAGATACGGTCCAAGTATATTCCGTCCCATGGTAAGGGATGATAGAATAGGTGGCTGCAGTGCCCTTGCAAACACTACCCGGTCCTTCAATAACGGCAGTCCCATCCAACACCGGGATGTTGTAAACAGCAGGCACCGGACATACCGGACCACAGCCAGTGGCAAGGAGTGAGATGGTTCCCTGCGGTCCTGTATTCCAGACCACCGAAATGGAATCATCTGCTGGCCCGCCACCTGAAATGACTGTACCTCCTGGGGAAATCACCCATAGATATGCACAGCCGGGTATTGTGGTATAGGTTACCCGTTCGCCTGGACAAACGGTACCCATACAATCCAATGGTGGCACACTAGTCGGAAGCACACGCACGATAGTTCTAGCCGTATCAGCGCAGTTACAACCGGTGGTCACAGCAAGAGTAACTTCATAATCACCTGGAGATGACCAGGAGACAAGCGTTGTTTTATCTTTAGAAAGTCGACCATCTGCGAACGCCCATAAGGTAGTACCCGCCGGCTGACTTAGATCTTCAAGCTGGATTTGCGCCCCTAGACAGATCTCAATCGTATCCGGCGCAGGATTTCCTTGATAGCCAATCTGCGCTTTTGGCACCGGCAATACCTCTATACAAAATGTGGTAGGCAGATAACAGGGATCCTGTGAGAAACCGGTGATAGAGCCCTGCCCGGGCTGGTCCCAAAGTACTACTATCTCCTGCCCTACCTGCTGGAGTACCGTGCCACCGATCACCGTGTAAAAAAGGTCCACAAACTGAGGCACCTCAGCCCCATAGGTTACCGTTGTGCCGGCACAGACCTGCTCACAATTACCGGTAGGATTAGGACAATAACTACCTCCCATAGAGAAAAGAAAGATCGGTTGAGGAGCGACATGGTAAATCTGCTTCGACAACTTATTGCCACTTGGGGTAGTAACAAATAGTGTATAAGTACCCATTGCGAGGGAATCAAAACAGATAATAATTGTTTTGGCAGTGTCCTCTCGGACCACCAACCCGTTTTGTGAAAATAACTCCCAACCATAACTATTTACGGATGATGAATCGCCATAGCTGAAGGTATGACAACCGCCACAGACAATATCCGGCCCGTCTATGGTATTCTGAGCCGATAAGTTGAATGCCAGTATACTTAACGCACTAAGAATAAGTATTTTAATTATTCGCATACGTCGGGATTTATAGAAAGAGGCTTTTGGTCTAAGTATAGCTGCCTGTCAAGGAATAAATTGATTAGCTGCCTATACAGTTGTTTCATTCAAATTTAAAACATTTGAAGACGATTACAAAAAATATTTTTACTTGACATAAAACAATTTGTGTTAAATGCATATCTTTGATGCGATGGAAAACAGCATCTTCTATCTCATTGCATTATGCCGCGTCCCAATGGTTGGTCCAATCCTTGGCCGGATACTGATCAGCTATTGCGGAAGTGCGGAGGCCGTATTCAAGACACCCATTAACAAATTAGCGCGCATCCCACAGATAGGCCCTTCCATTGCTCAATCCCTTCATAGCCCGGCAGCACTTTGCCAGGCAGAGGATGAATTAAAACGTATTGAAAAGGAAGGTATCTGCGCAATAAGTTACCTTGACACTGACTATCCAGGCCGTTTGAAGCACTTTGAGGAAAGTCCTCTGGTCCTCTTCATTCGCGGAGAACCCAATCTTCAGCCCGCGCGCACAGTAGGAATTGTAGGCACACGAAAGCCTACCCCGCAGGGTCGAGTAGCTACTGAAGAAATTGTTGAAGCACTTAAGCCTTATGGTGTGACGATTATTTCAGGTCTGGCTCATGGCATCGATAGCGCGGCACACCAGTCGGCAATTCAACAAAAAGTACCTACCATCGGCATTTTAGGCCATGGATTTCATACCCTTTACCCTGCTGCTAATCGCAGTCTGGCAAGGCAAATGGCATCACCGGGAAATGGGGTGATGACTGAGTTTACATGGGACACCAAACCTGATAAGGAAAATTTTCCCATGCGCAACAGGGTCATCGCTGCCTTCAGTGATGCGTTACTTGTCGTCGAGAGTAAGGAAAAAGGCGGCTCTATGATTACGGCAGAGTTTGCTAATCGGTTCAATAAGGATGTCTTTGCCATACCTGGTCGGGTGATGGATCATTACTCTCGTGGGTGCAATATGCTCATCAAACGACACAAAGCCCATTTGTTGGAAAATGCCCTGGACCTGGTGGAAATGATGCGATGGGATCCCCTGGATAAAAGTCAGCCGATTACAGGCCAATCCAGCTTGTTTGTCGATTTGGCCCCTGATGAACAATGCCTGGTCGATCTGCTCAAAGACCATACTGAAATGCAAATTGATGAATTGGGCTTCAGGCTATCCATGCCTCCTAGCCTGGTCAGTGCATTATTGATTAGTATGGAATTCAAGGGCCTTGTACATCAGTTGCCAGGAAAACGGTATACCCTCTACTCCGGACGTTAGATTAAGCTTTTGTAAAGTCATTCTGCTTAGTTTTGCGACTATTACTTTTACAGGATGAACTACAATACTCTTTTCACCCTTTGGTGCATCTTCCTGCTCGCGGCAAGTAGTTGCAACAAACCAATTGTAGATGTAATTTCAACCTCACGCCCTCTTGATACCATCACGACCGTACCCGTTAAAAATATTATCTTATTGATTGGCGACGGTATGGGCCTGACACAGATAACCGCCGGAATGTATGCCAATGAAAACAAATTAAATCTTGAACGATTTAAAATCATCGGTTTACATAAAGCATATGCCAGCAATAAACTGGTCACCGATTCTGCTGCCGGCGCTACTGCATTTTCATGTGGCTTAAAAACATATAATGGGGCCATCGGCGTTGATCCCGATACGATACCCTGCCGCACCATCCTCGAATGGGCCGAAACAAAAGGCTTGGCGACCGGGATGGTCGTGACTTCAACAATCGTCCATGCTACACCAGCATCTTTCATTGCCCACACTGCATCTCGAAAAAACTATGAAGAAATAGCCGCTGCTTTTCCGGGTAGCGGCATTGATTATTTTGTTGGCGGCGGCCTTAAATTTTTTAATAACAGAATCTCGGATGATCGGGATATAACCAAAGAATTGGCTGATAACGGCTATCGGATTAGTAATTATTTTGAAACGGAATATGCCGCCTTCGAGCCGGATCCATCACGCCCTTTTGGCTTCCTCACTGCCAATGAAGATCCCTTGCCTGTGGAAAATGGCCGGGATTATTTTCTTCCGGCAACCAGTCAAGCTATGAACTATTTATCCCACCGATCACCCAAGGGCTTTTTCCTTATGATCGAAGGCTCACAAATTGACTGGGGCGGTCATGCCAATAACGGCCCGTATATCGTCAAGGAAATGATTGAATTTGACAAAGCCATT
>JBBQMA010000087.1:0-8219 GCA_038328415.1 Chitinophagales bacterium
TCTATAAGGTCGAAGGTCTATAAGGTCGAAGGTCTATAAGGTCGAAGGTCTATAAGGTCGAAGGTCTATAAGGTCGAAGGTCTACAAGGTCGAAGGTCTATAAGGTCGAAAGGTCTATAAGGTCGAAGGTCTATAAGGTCGAAGGTCGGGAAGAGTCGTTGTTGGTTGTTCGTTTAAAGAACAACCTGACAACCCGACAACCTTAGTGTGGTCAATCGTTGATCGTTTGGAGGACAACCAAGACAACCATGAACTTACAAACCCCAAACAACTAGCCTCAAAGCCTAAGTAATTATCCCAAGATGTTGGAATGTTGGGTGGTTGATGTTTAGGGAATGTCAAACTCCCAGACCAAACGCTTGGAAGTTGGTGTTGCGCAGATTGAACCAACCGAGGACTACTAAACGCTAAACCTACCTGTTCCTCAACGGTAGGCAGGCATTTCAACGCTTCAACGAATAACCAAGGAGAATGAACAGCAAAGACGCTAAGGAAATGAAAGGGTATATCAGGACAAAGCGCATTATTTAGGCCGGCCCTTTGCCCCTACTTGACGATTCAGCTTATTGCTGAATGTCAGTATCTAAGGACTAGCCCCCAATAGGGTAAGAAGAGCCGGGCATTTTCGAATAAATGATTCTACTCATAACCCTGCATTTCTTGGTCGTCAGGCAAGCTCCTAACTCTTATAAACATTTCAACGCTTCAACGTTCTCCGGCTCCACAGTTTTAATCATAACCTCCCAACTCATAACCTCCCTGTTTCACGACGGTCGGCAATCCTCATGACCGTAAAAAGTTAATCCAGGCAGCATTTCTCTGCCTGGATTAAAATGCCATAAGTTGAATTAGGCCCATTGGCAGATGATACCGCCCATGATGGATAGGCAAACAACCCAGTATCCGGCATTGATGAGGATATACTTCCACCCTTTGCCTTCAAACAATGCATTTATACCAAGTACAGGAAGAGCCACCATTATCCCATAAATAAGTCCGTGTACAGCGCCATGCCGGAAGGTGCGGAATTTGTCGCCGGCAATCTCTGCTACCGTATTGACCGCTGCCGTTAATCCTTCATTATCGATATAATTCAATTCAGGTTGTAATAGTGCGGACAAGGCGAATTGATGAATTGAAATCATGTGCAAGGCAATCGAAAGGAAAAAACTAAAGACATACGTAAAAAGGAACACGAGCATCATGTTCATCTTTTTACCATTCTCTTCCGTTATTCCGGTTACTTTCATCCATGCACTGCCAAAGACATTTTTGTGGTACCAGATAAACCTAAGGATGATTGGGACAAGGGCCGTGACAGCGGCGATTAGTAAGTTGATTTCAGGCACAGGTTAAGGTTTAGTGTGTGAATAAAAATGATATTAGGGTAAAACGTTATGCTGTTAGGATATGAATTAAAAATTTATACATATGTTTAAGAATCAGTACATTGCGTATCCTCGAATCGCTTGAATGATACCGATATCCACGACTCGAAGGCAATTTACGGCAAAGTTTGGAATCCTGTAAGGCATTCTTAATAGATTCATCTTCTACTTGAAAAGCACTTAAGGAGGTATCCAAATTCACCTGGATGTCAGATCTTGAAATATTATCTTTGGCTGTCGAGCATCATTTAATCTTGCCTTTGTAATAGTCTGGTCTATCCAAAGTGCCCTCCAATATAGCGCTGGGTCAGTACATTCTTCGGGTTGTTGAACACCGTATCACATGTATTATACTCTATTAATTCACCGAGGTACATAAAAGCAACTTTATCGGATATACGCTGTGCTTGTTGCATATTGTGTGTGACAATGACTATAGTGAAATCTTCCTTCAGCTTTAGTATCAATTCTTCAATTTTGCCGGTGCTGATTGGATCCAGAGCCGAACAAGGTTCGTCCATCAATATGACCTCTGGTCGGAGCACAACGGTCCGGGCTATACACAGTCGCTGCTGTTGTCCGCCGGATAATTTCACGGCCGGTTTTTGTAATTCATCCTTGACTTCATCCCATAAAAAACTTTCCTTTAGCGCCTCCTCTACAAGGTGCGGAATATCTTTTTTAGGATAGTCGTGAATTTTAAGTGCATAGGCTAAATTTTCATATATACTCTTGGGTAGTGGATTCGGTTTTTGAAAAACCATTCCTATCCGTTTACGAATATTGGTGACCGAATTGTTCCGGCTGTACAGATCCAAATCATCCAGGAATAATTTCCCTTCAATGCGAGCGTCGGGTGATAAATCGTGCATGCGATTTAACGAACGCAGCAAGGTAGATTTTCCACAACCTGAGGGACCGATTAAAGCAGTTACTTGATTTTTGGGAAAATCAATAGAAACATGTTTCAGGATTTGTTTTTTCCCGAAATACAGATTCAGATCTTTTACACTTAATTTATTCATTTCCATATTCAATCCTGGACTCTGTGTTTATAGCGCACATAAAAAGCAACTATATTCATGAAAAAGACTAAAATAATGAGGACTGAAGCAGTAGCATAAGCAAGGGGCCGGACTTGTTCAATCGCATTATGTTGGGTCGACAGCATGTACAAATGATAAGGCAACGCCATGAACTCCTGGTTTAAGGCACTACTCACCCCATTTATATAAAATGCAACACCGGTAAATAAAATAGGTGCGGTTTCACCAGCTGCACGTGAAAGGGTCAAGATTACACCCGTCAGTATGCCGGGTAACGCTTTTGGCAAGACGACATCTCTGATCGTTTCAAACTGCGTCACACCAAGTGCCAGCGATGCTTCACGCATACTATTGGGTATCCGCTTTAAAGCCTCCTCGGTAGTCGTAATGATATACGGTAATGAAAGCAGCCCAAGTGTTAAACCGGCCGATAAAACCGACGTGCCAAACTGAAAGGCCTGCACAAATAAGGCTAAACCAAACAAGCCATAAATGATTGAAGGAATGCCTGCCAAATTTCGAATAGATGCCCGTATAATATTTGTTAGTAAAGATGGCCTAGCATACTCATTCAGATATACTGCACAGGCTACTCCAAAGGGTACTGCAAATAAAGTGGTGATGAAGGTCAGGGCGATAGTCCCCAGTATGGCCGGTAAAATACCACCCTGCGTCATTCCCTGAGTAGGAAAATTGACAATAAAAGGAAGGGATATGCTGGGAAATCCTTTTGAAAATATATCGTATAAGATGACGACCAATGCCAAACAGACAATAAGCGTGCTGCCACCTAACAGCATCCAATTAATAACACTTAATATCGACCTCCTTAGCATCAGGCGTGGAATTTCCTTAATTTATTAGCAAAATATTCCCCTATTAAATTGACGACAAGGGTAATTAAAAAGAGTAAGGCGGCTATAGCAAATAATGCAAAATAATGTGTTGTTTGGTAGGGGACTTCACCCATTTCTATGGCAATGGTTGCAGTAATAGTACGGACTGCATCCAAAAATCCTTTTGGAATGGCAGAAGCATTTCCAGTGGCCATCAATACGGTCATTGTTTCTCCCAAAGCCCTCCCTAATCCTAACATCACGGCAGCAATTAATCCCGGCACCGCCGCAGGTATGGTTACCTTGAAAAGTGTCTCCCATTTATTCGCGCCCAAAGCAAGTGAAGCCTCCCGATGACTCTTGGGTACAGCATTGATGGCATCTTCACTTATCGTAATGATCGTTGGCAATGCCATGATTGCAAGTAATATTGAACCATTCAATGCATTTAATCCATTTTGGAGACCAAATAGCTGTGCAAGACCAGGCCCCAGTAAAACGATTCCTAAAAACCCTATGGCAACCGAAGGGATGGCAGCCAGCATCTCAATAATTGGTTTTAGCACCATTTGCAACCTTCTGGGAGCTAGTTCTGAAAGGTAGGCTGCAGTTAATATACCTAAGGGAACTGCAAAGACCATCGATCCAAAAGCGACAAAAAAGGTGCTAACTAATAAGGGAAGTACACTATACTTTGTGTCAGGATCCCACTGCGAACCTGTAAAAAAATCTATTGGCGATACATCCAGAAAAAATGAAACGCTATTGTAAAGAAGCATAAAAAAAATACCAGCCAGCAAGAAGATTGTGATCAGCCCTGTGCTTTTAAAGATTAGTTTAAACCAACTATCAACCCTTTCTCTGCCTGCTGTATCCATCACCTTAGATTAACCGGATAATATCCCGATGATTTAATAATTTGTTTCCCTTTTTTCGATTTTTCAAAATCAAGAAATGGTTTTATACGGGCGGAATCACCTTTATTGTAATACTGAAATAATGGGCGTTGGAAAAAGTATTCCCCAGAAGCAATTTTATCAGCATTAAGTGGAGAGATAGGTTCCGAATTTTCAGTATAAACAAGCAGGGGCTTTATGCCTTTCAACGTGCCTTCCATAACATATCCCGCACCAACATAACCAAAGCCTGAATTATCTGATTTTATGGCCTCCAATATTTGTGCATTCCCATTCATCTGTTTGGCATGTGGACAAAAATGAATGCCCAGTATCTCCTTTACGTAGTCGTAGGTACCGGAATTACTCTGCCGGCCATAAATATTAATAGGTGTATTCTGCCCTGCCAGGGCGAACCAATTGTTGACTTCGCCACTTAAAATCTTTGCGATTTCACTTGTACTAATTGAATCTATTTGGAGTTCGTCAGAAACTACAAAAGCAATCGCGTCCTGTGCAAAAATGAAGGAATCCAATATTAGTTCTCTCCTGCTGAATAATTCTCTTTCTCCCTCCTTTAGTGCACGGGATGAATTGGCGATGTCGGCATTCCGGTTAAGTAGGGATGCAATACCCAATCCCGAACCTCCCCCTGATACCGAAACAAACAGGTCCGGGTGCTCTTGGTGGAACTCCTCAGCTAGCAATACAGCAAGGTTTACTTCCGTGTCGGAACCCTTTATTTTTAAGGTATTCGTCTGAGACGAACACGAAAAAAAGATTAAAGCCACTGCAAAGACAACCAATCGCATCGGCAAAACTATCCTTTTGGTCTTATCAGGGTGTTAAGCCAGGGTTAAGTTTAGTATAACCTTGGTAGGTTACTTGCTTGTGACAATTTGCACCTCTGCTGTTAATCATGTTAACGATTGGGGATTTAGGCCTGTGCACCTGCGTGCTTAACTATATTCAACGATTACTACACCTTCGAGGTTTCGTAATTCTCGTAGTGATTAAAATCGGAACTCCACCGATCCACTAATATATCTTGGCAATCCAACACGGATCCCTTGTGGTCTGCGTGTAACGATATAACGCTCGTCGGTTAGGTTTTTGACACTGAATCCCAGCTTGATGGGCAAAAGGGCAAATTGGTGGAATACATTTACATCTAGCACCGTATAACCAGCTATCTCACCTGACCGACCATTAGCTCCGGCAACTTTCGTGTTGAGTTCGTCAGTAAATTGACGGCCAGCATGCAACACATGTGCTGTGGCTCCCCATGCTCCGTGGTACATATAACTGAGCGTAGCACTTTGATAAAATGATGGAGCGTATGGCGTTTTATTACCTTTGATGTTCACCGTTTCCCCCCCGGAAGTCAAGAAGCGGTCCTTATTAAACTGTGCGTTGAGAAAAGTCGATGCTGCATGCAGGTCAAGTTGATGACGTGTACCCAGCCATTCCCCAAAATGCAAATCTAAACCCAACTCCAATCCATAGTGTCGTGTAGCTCCACCATTGACCAACCCACTGCCTATGCCTCCTGAAGACTCGGATACCGGGATAATCTGATTGGTAAAATCCATCAGGAATGCTGTTGCCTCCATGCCCCAAAAGGATTGGTGCTTGTGTCGAATACCCAGCTCGCCGTTCCAACTTTCTTCAGCCGCTAGATCCAGCGCCTCACCGGCCTGGGTGATGGCATCTTTAATACGAGGTGGAGCAAAACCTTTGTGCAGCCCTGCAAAAATCGTCCATGAAGGCGCTAATTCGTAGTTTAAGCCTATGCCCGGGATGAATGTCAGTATATCCCTGCCCGCATTAACCATCGTGTCTTTTACCACACCACCGAAGCTACCCCTGAATATTTCTCGGTCATAAAGGAAAACTTCACTTCTTAAACCTGCTGTCAAATGAAGCTTTGAGGTTAGTGCCCATTGGTTTTGGAAAAATGTGCTCCACGCATATCCCGTGCGACGTTCGTCCTCGACAAGGGCTCCGGAGGGCGCATCACTATTTGTTCCGTTTACCCGTTGCTCAAAGGCCCGCTCGTACAGCAGTCGCGCACCCAGATCAAGCTGCTGGAAAGGTCCGAATAAAGTGTGTTTTCTGCTAAATCGGCTTTCTAGCCCAGCTACTTCAAATTGACGGTTGCGGTGGCCGGTACGGTTGATCATATACACAGCACCGTTGGGAATGGCTGGATCACCCCATACAACACCGGTTTGATTAGATGCCGATTCGTTGGAAGAAAAATCCTGTCGTTGCCAATCGCGTGTCGTCGTATACCCGAAAAGCACAGTTTTTAACTGTGTGCCGGAATCCGGCTGCCAGATATGACTCAGGCTGGTGGCATACCGACGTATCGTAAGTTGGTCGTTAGGCGCCATTTGCGTAAAATCCTGTTCACCCTGATCATACATACTTTGCGTGAGCCCGATATACGTTGCATCGGACCATTCATCATAAACAGAAACTTTAAGGTTAAGATGGGAATGGCGGTTAATGAGAAATCGAAATTTACCTGTCAGGTCATTGATCCGATATCCGGCATAAGCAATTTTATCTGCCCGCTTGTGCAGGTAATTAAGATGAAATCCTGTACTCCCGACAGTGGCGCCATAGCCGACCTGCGCATGCAGCATGCCTCCTTCACCTGACTGAAGTTTCACGAATCCTTCTGGTGTTACAGGTGGATCAGCAGTTATATAATTCAGAACACCACCTATCGTTTGAGGTCCATAAAGGATCTGTCCACTGCCTTTGATTAATTCGATTCCCGTCATGCGGTCCATGGCCGGCGTATAATACATCTCTGGTTCTCCATAAGGGGCAAGCGCCACGGGAATGCCATCCTCCAGCACCAGGATGCCCCGGCTGCGATCCGGATTCATTCCGCGAACAGAGAGGTTAAGTCGGAGTCCGGACCCTTCCTCATCTACAACATGGACACCCGGCAATGTCTTGAATACTTCGTTTCCACTTGTGGGTGCAAGCCTGTTTATGCCCGCCTGATTGATGTAGGATACAGATCCAGGTGTGCGGGCAAAAAGACCATCACGCGATTCCAGAATGGTGATCTCCGGCATGTCCCACAGCAGCGGCATTGTATCGGTAGCTATGTTCTGGGCACTTGAAATACTTGAAAAACCAAGAAACACAAAGGGCAGAACTTTCCAGAGTCTCATATATTTGTATTTAGACTAATTATAAATAGTGCGCAAATATAGAAACAGATAGTCCATTCAGATGTATCCCGAAAATTAATTTTTGATGATTTAAATCATTCTCCGCTGTCGGCATAAAGCGTTAATTCATGCGACGTTTTAACAGTGAATCGTCCTGATTATCCGTTGTCAGTTCAGATTTCTTAATTTGTGCATCATGACCCAAGTACCATCTATGTCATTGTTTGTTCCGATTTCAGCACAGCCTACTGATGATGGTCCGATCATGATGTCGCGAGCTTGATGCAAGCTCTGCAGTCCACAGACTAGGGTCTGCTGTCCGCACCGATAAACGAGAACGGACAACCGACAACCCCTTTTATGGATTAGCCTGTGTCAACCGATCGGCCAGAAAAAGTAATCCCGCTGCATCCCCGATCGAGCCGTCAGCCAGCTTTTGCTTGGCTTTTTGATGCAAACGTTCGAGCACGTTGTCCGCATCAGATTCAATGATCTCTATAATTTCGGGGATTTCTGCATAATGACCTATGGATTGTTGGTCGGGCCATGTGGCAAGGGAGGCGATTTCTGCTAGTTCGCTACCTGTCAATACAGGACTGTGCCTGATGCTAGGCGGCATCTGATCAAAACCCATTCCCATGATATCCAAGGGTTGGAACAGCGTATGAATGGCCGCTCCGCTCGCCCGCACGTAGAAAGCTCTGCCCATACGGCCCACCAAATCTATACGCTGCGGATCTATTCGGTCCTGCTCATCTAGCACGGATGCCCGTACATGAATCTTAACGACTTCGCAGATGATGAGGTGACCAGCTCCCCCTTTGTCTCCCAGCGTGATGATATCTTTCACTTTGCACTC
>JBBQMA010000088.1:0-8199 GCA_038328415.1 Chitinophagales bacterium
AACAAGGTTTTGTTGCAAGGGGCCTTTCGTCCTTTTCGTATAATTTCAGTCATGGTGGTACACGGGGGCCGGAAGATGTATTTACCGACCTGGATGCCTATGCCAGCAACTGCATGCGTCTGGAGGTCGCCGATATGGTGATGACTTGCAAGGCTCTTGCTGAGGAATATCCTGATCATCGCCTGTGGTTGTTGGGTCATAGTATGGGCGCGATACCTACCATCTTTGGTGCTCGTGCGCTCCTAAATACACACATCCGTATCGCAGGCATGATTCTGCTCGCTCCAGTGAGCCAACTCGACTTTTGGCCGGAGGAGCTGATTCGGAAATGGACTGAAACAGGTACCATCTATATGTTAAACAAACGCACCGGGCAGGATTTGCCACATGGTCCGGAATTGCTGTCCGAAATAAAGACTGCGTCAACCGTCTGGAATACACGCTTTGCACTGCAATCGATATCACTACCCCTACTGGTCATACATGGCGAAGCTGATGAATCGGTCGCACCGATCCACGGCCAAACCCTGGTTGAATGGGCTAATGAAAATGGTATTCATGCCAGGCTTGTGCGCATTCCCGGAACTGGCCACACCTTCGGCACAAAACACCCGTTTGAAGGGAGCACCCCGGCCCTGGAACAAGTCATGAATGAGGTTACGAAAAGTATACGCCAGCAAAATTTACTATTAGATCAACTAACTTCAGATAAAGAGTAAAATCAAATGCCTGTTTCATTTAAAAACTCTATATTTAAGCATTACTAATTCACATAAGCTATGAAAAGTTACCTGATTCCCGGTTTGCTTTCCGGATTCATCCTTTTGGGGTTGAGCGTTGCCTTGTTATTTATGCTGGTCTCCTTCCTGCCTCATCTTGCAGAGGAATATTACAATCCAATATTCCGGTCGGAGGATGATCGCAACTGGATGTTTTACGCCCACCCCTTCATTTTAAGTTTTGCCCTGGCTTGGTTTTGGCATCGCTTTAAAATGAAGTTCAAAGGCCATTGGGTTATGCGCGGCTTAGAGCTGGGCGTAGTTTATATCATTGTGGCTATCCTTCCTACCATGTGGCTCACCTTTAGTGCTATCGATGTGAATAGCAGCATGGTATTGACCTGGATCGGATATGGGTTCTTCCAAAGTGTCGTAGCCGGGTGGCTATTCGCCAAAACAAACCCATAAGCAGATTGGGATCTGCGATCTGGTAAATAACAAACCAAACATCCGGTACGCGGAATATCCATTTTTATTAAAACGATTTATTTTTAGCCTGTCCTGATGTGCGGTTAAAAATAAAATACGGGATTTCTTTCTTTATCAAAAAAATGGCTTTATAATTAATAATAGGATTACCAAAACTCAGCAGTTTAGTCATCCTGATAGCTAAATAAAGATCGTTTTTATTTGATAAAGTATCTCCCGGATTATCCTTACCAACTATGGCTGGAGCCGGCAATCGAATTATCGAACCAATTTTAGAGATAATCACCAAATGGGTCAGTCGTTTGGGACTGCTTCGATGGCTGGACCAACGCCGATTGCTCTATCTGGTGCGCATATTGCCTTTACGGGCGCTACCCTTTTGGATTGCCGCTTTTTTGACCGGATTAGTAGCTGTCGGGTATGAGCGACTTTATCATAGCTGTGAAGACATCGCAAGAAAAATTATTACGGACCATCCGACCTGGGTATTTATTATCACGCCGGTGACCTTTTTGATTTCGCTGTGGCTGGTCGAACGATTTGCACCAGGCGCGAGGGGATCGGGGATTCCCCATCTTATGGCAGCCGTAGAAGTGCCGCCTGCACAACGTCACCTGATTGGCAAATTACTGAGTCTACGCATTGCCCTTGTCAAGGTCTTGTCGAGCCTAGCGATGCTGCTGGGTGGCGGTGTTATAGGTCGGGAGGGTCCGACATTACAGATTTCAGGATCTATATTTCAGTGGGTATATGACAGACTTCCGGCTTTCTGGCCGAGAATATCCCAACGTGTCATGCTCGTAACAGGTGGTGCAGCAGGATTGGCAGCAGCCTTCAACACCCCTTTGGGAGGGATTGTATTTGCCGTAGAAGAACTTACGCGGACACATATTACATATTTTCGTACCTCCGTGTTAGCGGCTGTAATTATATCCGGAATGACTGCCCAAACATTGCTTGGTCCTTATCTATATTTTGGATATCCAAAAATTGGAGAACCCGGTTTAAATCACCTCCTTTGGGTCATTTTGTTTAGTAGCATTGCGGGTTTTCTTGGTAGCTTGGTAGCTCGTTTCCTTCGTCTTATCGGAAATTGGAAAAAGAGGAAAAGAAAATTAAATTTAAAATATTGGGGTGCTTTGCTCGTGGGTCTGGTATTTGCTTCCTTGTTGTATCTTTTTGGTGCTGAAGCAGCCGGCACAGGTAAACCTTTGATCAACCAGCTCCTCTTTGATCAAAATGCGCACTTACCCTGGGAAATGCTTCCTATTCGCATTTTTGGGTTAATATTAAGCTACAGTGTTGGTGCTGCAGGTGGCGTATTTGCTACATCATTAAGTACCGGCGGGCTGTTGGGCGATATATTATTTCAACTTTTTGGCGTTGAAGGGCTTTCGCGAAATCTGCTGCTGTTATCTTGTATGATTGGCTTTTTAACGGGTGTTACCCGTTCGCCATTTACAGCAGCTATCCTGGTTTTAGAAATGACAGATCGGCATTCTGCCATTTTTTATTTCCTGTTGGCCGGTATCTCTGCCAGCTCTGCAGCCCGGTTGGTTGAAAAAACATCATTTTACGAACAAGGGAAAAATAGCCTTTTATTGGCCTTGGGAATTGTGCCTGAACCCAGATCAAAGGATGAAGAATAAATTACATTAAATACCCTGTACCAGTAGGTACTATTGCATAGCTCTTTACCATTATTTATTTCGAAAAATCGTGGCCTTGGGCATTTAATTTCTTATTCTTCAATGGAAATCTGCCCCGGCACAAATGCCTTAATACCCAAACGAATCACTGCACCCTGATAACGTCCGTCCTCAAATAAAAATACAGTATGCACTGACAAGGGGCGAATCAGCTTATAACCAATGCGCCCAATACCTATCGATGCTTCTGACCAGTGCCCCTTTTCAGCCGTCCATAAGTGGTTGTACCCTGCGATAAGCGAAAATCCCAGGCGCCGAACCAAAGGAATTTTATCAAATACATAACTATTATCATCCCATTCCTGCAGGGCCATCAGAAAGGAAGTTCCCGAACTCCAGGCATAGACGGGCAATGCCCGAAATCCCTCGAGCCTTGATTGCTCGGTAGTGGCCAAAACTGCGTTGCCTGTAAAGTGATAATAATCAATAAAATAAGCTGGCGATTTTAAAAAATGCCCTGCCTCTACCAAATAAGACCAGGATCCGTAAATCGACCTGATTTGTTGTTTCTTGGCCAACTGAAACCGAAGCAGGTGAAAATCAGAAGGATTATTGGAGACGGAGGTACCTCCCCTATACTTCAATTCCATGCGTGGGTAGTTCGACCCTATAAGGAAGCGCTGATCCGGGTAAGAAATAAAACGCATACCTGGCTGCCAGCTCAATGAATAGGCCCAGATTAATTGGGAATGCGCTCCAATCCGATCAGAAAGTTCAGGATTCCCCAGATCATCATTTGCGGGATGCATCCGGTCAAGATCCCTGAAGGAAAAATCCGTTGTATTTACGGCCGGTCGCCTGTCGTCTACGCCCAATTCAAGTGTTGCATGCCATCCAATGCCCACCTCTTTACCCGCCTGGATGTTGGCAAAACGACTTTGGTAATACCGGTTCACACTGGATTTATCCAACAAGAGCAGATAGGCATCATAACTTGTAGGAAACCTATTGGACGGGTTGAGGTCACGCACCTCATCGCCAATTTGCCACTTGATAAACGGCCGGTCAATGGCATTTCCCTGCCAGCGACCGGATAATGAATAACGATGACCCTCGTCCGAAAATCCATACAAGTATCTGCTCTTGAGTGCTAAAGTCCGCCCGGGCTTGTCCCTCCATGCCTTTTCATATCGCATCTCGGCGCCAAGCGTCCATCCCTGTACCGCGTTGAACCATGCTGTGGCAGGACCAATATGCCCTGACCATTTGTCAAATGTGCGCCTAAGTGTATACCCAGTCAGAAGATTACCAAACTTAAACCTGTTATTCTCCCCATCCAGTGAATCCAGATAAGACTGACTCTGTCGCTTCTCCGAAAGACTATCCTTACGGGTATAGTCTCCGGCTTCTTCCACCGTCAACGGAATGGGGCGACTATCATCCCAGTATACTGCATCTTTTTCATTGGCCTGCCGATCAACTTTCATAATCTCCTTGTTGAAAAAGCCAGGTGGGAATATGGGGTTAATCGTATAATTTGAGGTGACTGCCGTAAAATTCCCGCCGAATTTAAATCCTAATAAACCAGCCTGGAACCGAAGGGTTTGTTGAAAGAGCGGCCAGAAATCCCCTTCAACCGGCAAAAAAGCCTGCTGCACACCGAATGTATCAATCACATCGATCTTTGTATTGCCGGCTACTGCAAGCAAATCAAGACTATGGTACCTGAATTGTTCTCCGATGATATAAACGGTGCCTGAAAAAACCGGGTCCTCAGACCGACGGGGCTTTACTTCAATTTTATGTATTTCTAGTCCCTCTTCATCATAATAAGTCTGCAACAATCGATACTTGTAGTAGGTAAGGGCATTGTCAGCAATCGGATTCACCAACGGCCGGCCTATATCAACGGTATTTTTACAGAAGTCAAGGATACCAAAACGATTGAATGAAAAACCATTCGAATTGCCACTTACTTTCGAGGCAATCATGACTTCCTTGCGCTTGTCGGGCTTTTGGATAGCAATATCTGCTTCAGACTCGGAGAGATAAAGAAAGCCGGTGCTGTCATCCCCGATCATTTCCCGTACATCGGACCCAAATAATGTATCCGGCATGGAAACGATTCGAACCCCTCCTTTTATGTATGCCCTGCATTGGTAACCCTGGATTCGGTCGCAGTGTTCGTCACGACGTTTTATCGCCTGCCGAATAATCGGATAGGCCGGGTCTTCAATTCCTGAAAGCACCTCAATGGCAGCGAGTTCGATGCCAGCTTCTTCAAGAGACGCATCCAGAATCTGGGGCGCCACTCCCATCGTCACCTCAATGGTTTTACTGGCATAACCTATAAATTGAAACACAATCTCATGTTTTCCGGGCTCTAGTTCCAACTGGAAATGGCCCTCCACATTGGCACTCACGCCCTGCGTTGTCCCCTTAATATGAATTGTAGCAAAAGGCAACGCATATCCCTTCATGTCCGTCACTTTACCACGCAATTGGGCAGAAGCCGGAAGCGAGCTTAGGAGGATCGGGAGACATAAACTAAATAAGTAGCCCACTATCCGCGCCGGGGAATTACCTAATTTCTTTTTTAATCGAATTGTAAAGTGCGCCATAATTGATTGCAAGATAGCTCGGTTATGAGGTTATGAGGCTTGTCTACCGTCGCGGAGCCAGATAGGTTATGAGGTTATTCGTTGAAGCGTTGAAATGCCTGCCTACCGTTGTGAAACAGGTAGGTTTAGTGTTTAGAAGCCTGCCTACCGTCGCGAAGCTAGGGTATGCGGGTATGAGTTGTTTCAAAAACTTGAAACTTGCAAGGAACTTCAAACCAGAAACTATCAAACCTAGTGTTGTTTTGATGCTATTGCGTCGGTTAAGTCGCCGGAATTTTCTCAGATCAAAAAAGAAATGCTGCGCATAGCCAAAGCTATGTAAAGGATTTATTTTGAAGATTGGAGGAAAAAGCGCAAGGCTTGGGATGGCTAAAATAGTGTTGATACGACACTAAAACTCAGATCCCTAATGACTGGCAAGCACCTTTCTCAAAACCTACCTAAACCGCAATTGGGCCTGAAGAAGTCGTTCCGGCAATTCGTCGTTGCAGGCATTTTGGTAATCTTTATAGGTACAAGGTACGAGGCGATGACGAGCATGGCCGGCATCTTCGCGCACGGGCACCTGGATCCACCAACGACCGGTACGGCTACTTTTCCAGAATACCAGAGGCTCGGTTACATGGCTATGGTCCACATGGTATTCGATGAGTCCTTCCATACTGATCGGAAAATCACCGAGTCGCTGACTGACACCTTCCAGAAAATACCACACGGCCTGTGCAATCAGTTGTGCTGTCAGATGCGACTTGTCCTTGTGCGGACTCCAACCGCCGATACTTAGGGAGCTAAGTTTATCACTGATGCCTGCAAAACGGGTCAGATGGCAGATCTCCATACCATCGAGTCCATTGGGACCCGGCTGTAGTGCCGCGGGCGCAAATCCGGCCTGAACCGCTGAGAAATTGATCGCCAGCATATCTGCATCCCTTATCGCGGGTTCGATATCGGGTACATCCTGTTTTAATTGACCAAGTGGGTAAAGTTCAAAATGGAGCTCTTCCCGGAATTTGTTTAGTACTGCCGGATCCGATAAATGCCGTTGATAGCCGAGCAGACTCAGATGAAAAATATGGTTTTCACCAGGCTTCAACATGCGGTTGAGCAGGGGCAGTTCTTTACCCTTAGGTTTTACTTCATATCGCGGACGGGCATCGACGATACAGGCGTTAATGCCTTTGATCTTTTCACTATACGCCTGGTATTGACTGAGTGCCAGATCAGCCGGTGCACCGAGAATCACGACCGTCAGTCCACCATCAATTAGTTCGCGAAGGACCTGGACGGCGAAGGTATGTTGGGATTTTCGCAAATTGCCTATATCAATGATGGGCAATTTGTCAAAGGTACCTGTGAGCGCGTAGAGTTGTTGTCGCACCTGATGGGATGACTTCTCATCAAAACCCAGTAAAGCCACAGCGCCAGGAGGCAATTCCGCCATTTCTGGAAAAAAGGAGGTGATTTTACTACCTAACTGGTAAGGAGCCCATTTGGATTTTAACAATTCCTGATCAGGCTGAAGCCAATGTGCTAACATGACAACAAAGGTAGAAATTCTATGGTATGATTTAGAGGGGGCTGGACCCTGATTGTGAGAAGGATAGAATTTACTACCATATCCATCTTATCAAGCTGTTACCAGGGCTTCTCAGAACTGCAAAGCCAGCCTCGGAGTCCGAAGCTGGCTTTGTTTTCAAGTTATTGTTGAGAATACTATTTGTCTTCTACAACGTCAAACTGTACTTTAGCCTGTACCTCTTTATGAAGATTCACAATAGCCGTGTACGTACCCAGTGTTTTTACTTCATCAGGTATTTCGATTTTACGCCTTTCAATTTCCAGTTGAAGCTGGTCCTTGATAGCTGCAGCAAGCTGAACGTTGGTGACGCTACCAAAGATTTTACCGCTAGTTCCTGCTTTTGCACCGATCCTAAGTGTAACGCCTGCGAGTTGGCTGGCAATATCCTTATAAAAATCGAGGCGCTTGGATTCACGTGCATCTTCAATACGAATCAACTCGTTCAGTTTCCGGCGATTCGTGTCATTAGCCACGATGGCCATACCACGGGGCAACAGGAAATTACGGCCGTAACCAGCTTTCACTTTAACGATGGTGTGTTTGTCGCCAACGTTGTCAATATCTTTTAATAGAATGATATCCATGATTTGTGTCTTTAAGCAGTGGTCAAATTATTTCATCAAGTCCGCTACAAATGGCAAGAATGCCAAATGACGGGCACGTTTTACTGCAGTAGCTACCTTACGCTGGTATTTCAGGGAGTTGCCTGTAATACGGCGAGGCAACAACTTGCCCTGTTCGTTGATGAACTGGAGCAGGAAATCGCTGTCCTTGTAATCAATGTACTTAATCCCGAATTTGCGGAAGCGGCAATATTTGCTGCGTTTGAGTCCAATTTTGGGATTGCTTAGAAACTTAATATCGTCTTTAGTTGCCATTGTCTGATTGGATTAATTAATTGGAGATTTGATCATTCCTCTTCGGAAGCGACTACAGGTGCTTCAGGTGCCAGGGTTTCAGCAACAACCGCAGCTACAACAGGCGCTGCGACTGCTACAGGAAGCTCTTCAACTACCGGTGCGGGAGCAGGCGCTGCGACAGGAAGCTCTTCAACTACCGGTGCGGGAGCAGGCGCTGCGACAGGAAGCTCTTCAACTACCGGAGCGGGAGCAGGTGCTGCGACAGGAAGCTCTTCAACTACC
>JBBQMA010000089.1:0-8140 GCA_038328415.1 Chitinophagales bacterium
GCATACAGGGCACTATTAGATAAAACCAAAGGTCCTACGACTATCTGGTCCTCTGTTACATTCATATAGTATGCCGGAAAAATTGCAGCGGATATGACTAGAGCGTAGGATGAATTGGCCCAGTCAAAAATGGCCCAACCATTAATGACCTTTCGATTATTGAGGGTTGATTGGGTTCCTTCTGTTTCAGGTGTTGTTTCCATTCTCCAAATGTAAGAAATGTGTTCTTACAGTTTTCTATTTCAAGGAAAAGGTTACATTGGTGCTTTAATCCGCTCCTAAGCTTAGTCAGTCATACTGGAAATTTTATGGATATTGCACTCCTCACAAGGGGGCCCGGCTTATATAGCTCCCAAAGTTTATATCGGGCTTGCATAAGCCGTGGGCATAAGACAAAAATAATTGACTACAGCCGTTGCAGTTTATTGTTGGCAAAAGGTGGGGCGGAAATTTATTATCAAGATAAAAGGCTTGAAATACCCGATGGAATTATCCCCAGGATTGGAGCTACACTGACTCAGGAGGGAGCTGCATTGATAAGGCATTTTGAAGGAATGCGCGTACCTTCTACTACGCCATCCGCTGCACTTGTGCAGGCGCGGGATAAATTATTCAGTTTACAGCGCTTGGCACGTAAAGGGGTAGCAGTACCTGTTACGGTTTTCGCTGAGCCTGCTGCCGATTTGGAATTGGTAGCTACCCAGGTGCATGGTTTTCCATGCATTGTCAAGCCGTTGGAAAGTACACATGGAATGGGGATTCGGTTGGTGCAATCGTTGTCAGAATTAAAAACTGCGCTCCATGATGTGTTTTTGAGCGGGCAGCCCGTGTTAATCCAGGAGTTTATTGCAGAAGCGAATGGGGAGGATGTGCGTGTATTGGTTGTGGATGGAAAGGTGGAAGGTGCCATGAAGCGTGTTGCCCGCAGTGGTGAGTTTCGGTCCAATTTACATCAGGGTGGGGTTGCTTATAATGCCCGTTTGACGGCGCTTGGGGAGGCCGTGGCTATTCGCGCTGCCAAGTGTCTCGGGCTCGGAGTAGCCGGTGTAGATATTCTGGAATCGGATCGCGGTCCTTTAGTTCTTGAGATAAATGCTTCGCCTGGTTTGGAAGGTATCGAAAAAGTGACTAAGCAGGACATTGCCGGTACAATCGTTTCGTATCTGGAGCGTAAAATTGCTCAGGGTTGGGAGGAGGAATAGGACAGGGGCGTGGAAATCCAGCAAATTAATTTCAGGTTAATAAACAGTGACAATAATGGAGGGAGAGATATCGCATCATGTGATCAAGGAAATACACGATATACCTATTGGGCAATCCGGCCAAATTGATCACCGTGTCGGAAGTCTGCCTTCAGGCAATATCATTCACACTAGAATACATGTTTTTAAAGGCTTGAAGAAAGGGCCTTCATTATTGCTTTTAGCAGGTATGCACGGAGATGAAATTAACGGCATAGAAATTTTACGACGGTCCATAACTAATGGTATGTTTGTTAACATTCAACGAGGTACCGTGATTGTTGCACCATTATTGAATTTGTTTGGATTTATTAATTATTCACGGGATCTGCCCGATGGGAAGGATATTAACCGCAGTTTCCCAGGTTCAGCAAATGGTTCATTAGCTTCGCGTTTGGCCTGGCATATAACGCAGCATATTCTTCCAGAAAGTGACCTGATTATTGATTTTCATACTGGTGGCGCGGCAAGATATAATTATCCCCAAATCAGGTATTCAGAAGAAATTCCCGAAAGTAAAGATTTAGCTCAGATTTTTGGAGCCACATTTATTGTGCATAAACCCGTCATTGAAAAATCATTACGTGCGGTTGGTACGGCAATGGGTAAGCCCGTTATTGTTTTTGAAGGTGGTGAGACACTGCGTTATGACCAGACCTCGATATCGCAGGGTATTGAAGGCATTCGGCGAGTCCTGGCACATTATCAAATGATTAAAGGCAGCGTTCCCGAGATTCATTCTAAAATTATTCGGGAAAGCACATGGATTAGAGCCCAAGCCCCCGGACTCTTTTTATGGTCAAAATCAGCGGGCACAAAAGTGTCAAAGGGTGAGGTCATTGGCGATATTCATGACCCGCATGGACATATGCATCATGAAGTGACAGCACCCAGAAATGGTTATTTATTGGGATTGAATAATGCTGCTGTTATTAATCTGGGCGATGCCTTGTTTCATATTGGCTGGGAGGACTAAATAACTCGTGCTGGATCAGACTTAATTGATCGTTTTTGGCAAATTAATTAGTTGGCTAAAAGCAGTTGCGGGTTCAAGGCCATTTGATTTCCAGGGCTGTTTCAATGGCCGGACTCAGGCTTCTGCAAACAGGGCAGGACGAAGCGGCTTGTGTGAGAATTTGTTTTTCTTCTTCGTTCCAAACCCGTGCAGGCATAAACATTTGCATTTCAATTCGCGCAATGCGCCTGGGAAGTTCGGCCGTCATTATTTTATTTAAGGTGACTTTCGTGCCAGTCATTTCAATGTGTGCTTCTTTAGCCTTGATACCCATTATGGTGAGTATGCAACTTGCTAATGATGTAGCACACAGATCCGTTGGGGAGAATGCTTCCCCTTTCCCTTGGTTGTCAATCGGTGCATCCGTATTTATAGTTTGTCCGGAACCTAAATGGGTTGCCTGCGTGCGTAAATTGCCTGTATATATAATTTCGGCTGTCATATTTAAACATTTTAGTAAGCCGAAGGTACTGTTAAGAATGAAAAATAGGTTAAATTGTGAAAAAAATAAGCCGGCTCCCAGGAAGGAGACCGGCTTATATAAATTATAATGTTGTCTTTATTTCCACCGGCGTAAGCGAACACCATCTTCATACCGGACAATGAACGATGTTGAAAAGCCACCTGACTGTGCTTTAGCATGGGCATCCTGCGCTTCGGATAGGGAAGTATATATTCCAATGACAATCCTATAAAGGCCAGGGCTGGAAATGGATTCTGATTCCAGGTCACCTAATGTAGATACTCCGGAATACCTGGTCGACTGAAGGTTTAACTTGTCTGTGGCCTCCAATTGGATTCGATAGTAAATTCCTTTGTACGCTTTGGCTTCGGTATTATATTTTCGTTTATCCACACGTTTTCCTTTATACCGCTTTTCCAATCCCTCGCCTGTGAAGAACGAAGCATCAACGAATAGTTCTTGTTTTGCATCCATCGAAGTGCCTACATGTGACGTTTTAGGCGGAGAGGGTTTACTCTTTTTGGGGGCGGTTAGTTTTTTGTCACTTTGGTCTGCAATAATTGCAACTTCTTCTTGTTTTTTTACGGGTTTATTTGGATTAGTATCCTGTGACAATTCGGGAGAGGATACCGTCTTAATTTTGTTTTTATAGGGTGTGAGCCCATTAAATTTATCCTTGTTGTCGGATGAGTTATTTCTATTTTCAGTGGTTTGATCGGCGGCTGTATCGGCAATCGGTTCCGTTTTTTCTTCTTTCTTCTCTGCCACAGCGATTACCGGCTCTTCTTTTTTCTCAATAATTGCGGGTACGGGTTGTGTCTTTATTTCCGGTACAACAGGCACGGGAGCTGACGCAATGGTGGGTTTTTCATCTGGCATCGTTTCCGTCAACATGTAAAAATCATGTGTGATTTGATTTTCAATAGCCTCCTTGTATTTTATTCTATACGCTGATGGTTCATACTCCGGTTTTTCAGCAATGACATAGGCGTCTATTTTACCCGGAATCTGAATCTCGTATTCACCCGATTCTGAAAAGAGGGATTGAAAGACTACTTTTTCACCATTAGCAGTATAATAGGCATAGACACGCACTTTCTGTAATGGTTGTTCACTCATTCTATCAAAGACCTTTCCTTTTACAATATGATCCATAGGTTGAGCGCTGACAAAAAACAGATCCTCATCTCGAGTATTAGTTCTTTGTCCGGATTCCAAACGGTTAGAGACCATAAATCCTGCAGTTCCGGCGGCATTTAATCTAAAATAAAGATCATCTGCCTCTGAGTTTAATGGTCTGCCCGGATGTTCCAGAGCGCTCCACTGGCCTGGATACCCATTCACCAGAAATAGGTCAAATCCCCCAAATGTCACCTGGCCATTAGAAGAAAAATAGAGGCGACGTCGTCCTTCATCATAGTAGGGCATTTGGTCGTCACCTATGGTGTTGATTGTTTTTCCGATATTCAATGGAATAGAAAAATCCAGATTTCGGCTGGCATTATCGCGGATGCTATACCAGATATCCATGCCTCCTTGGCCTCCAGGACGATCAGAAGCAAAAAAGAGATATTCCTTTCCATTAATAACAGCAGTGGTCGGGTGGGTTTGGTTAGATTCATTGACATTGATATAATCAGGGAGTCTCTCCGGACTGTTCCATCCAGTTCCTCGCTTGATCATTACAAATATTTCACAACGAGTGCGCTGTTTGTTTACATCTGTTTGGCCGCAAACGGTATAATAAAACCGCTGACCATCCGCAGAGAATGACCCATTTGAAATATGTTTTCTGGCATCTTCAGGCAAGCCTTTAGGCGTTTCCGGTTTTCCCCATTTTCCATTTTGATATAGACTTCTGTAAAGTTTGGACATCCCTGATCTGGTGGAGGAAAAATAGACCACTTCATCACCAAAAAGTGCAGGTGCAAAATCTGTAGCGTCAGAGTTTATGGATTTGCCCGGATAGGAAACATGGAATCCCGAAAGATCATCAGATGTCATTGCCTGTCGGGAACCTTCCACCTCATTTTGGACAATGCCTTCCATAATCGACCGGTCGGAACCTGTATAATTAGCTAGAAAGGCCTCAAAAGCAGGAATGGCCTGTTCGTGCACGCCACTCTGTTTAAGTGCGCGTGCATACTTTAGTCCGCAAAGTTTTTCAGGTTCATTCCAATGGGCTACCGGTTTTAAACTTTCAGCTGCGCGAGCATATTCTTTTACCAAGGTAAAATACGTACCTGCCTTGAAGGCCAACTCAAGCTTTTCCGGTTTTAGTCTCCACGCTTTATAATAGGCTTCACCTGCTTCGAGGTAAAAGCCATCTGCTGCAAAAGTGTCACCTTCCTTTTTTAGTTTGCTCCAACTCTGGGCAACCAGGGGCGATACCAGTATCAATGCCATTAAAATGATAATGGTCCTTTTAAAAATATTCATACAATTTGACTTAATAATTGGTCAATAACGATAGGAAGATGATTATGCTCCAGTTGATGAATTTTTTTACCCAATCTTTCCGCATCATCTTCACGGTCGACCGGGCACGTAGCTTGAAAAAGGATATCACCTTCGTCATAGCGACCGTTGACCAGGTGGATCGTTATACCACTTTCCGTTTCTCCATTTGCGAGAACGGCATTATGAACCTTGTCCCCATACATGCCTTTTCCTCCGTATTTGGGTAGAAGTGCAGGGTGTAGATTTATAATGCGATTAGGGAAACCAGCAATTAAATGATGTGGAATCAGCCAAAGAAATCCAGCCAGAACAATTAAATCAATGTTCATCGCTTTCAATTCATCGGTCAGGACTTTCGATTCATAAAGCATTGTTTTATCAATCAGACGCACTGGAATGTCATGATCTCTGGCAAAGGATACCACCGGAGCATCTTTTTTATTACAAACCAACACCGATATTTGGACATCGGGCCGTTGGGAGAAATAAGAATGAATATTCCGAACATTGGAGCCTGTACCAGAAGCGAAGAGGGCTAACTGTTTAACCTTACTGGATGTACGCATCTTTTCAAAAAAGGTTGTATGAAAGAATAGTTAAATATGTTCTAGTCCCAAAAGTAAATGAAAGGAGCGGGTAGTCTTATTTCTCCACCATTCGCTGCATGATGTATTGACCATTTGCCAATACTTGAAGCACATACTTCCCCGGGGGTAGATGTTGCACTTCAACAGATTGCATAAAATTGCCTGCTGATTTGGCGTGACTTTCTGATTGGATAACTTGTTTGCGCAGATTTAAAAAGCGAATTTCAATTTGAGCTGGCTTTGCCAGTTTATAAGGCACCTGCAGGTGTTTTCGACCTTCCAAAGTAACAATGGGGAAATGATCCGTCGCTGATAACGGATTAAGTTTTGAGCGGTTGTCCTTCACCTGGAGTACTAACTTATCCTGACTTTGCATATTGTGGAAGGTCAGGCCCAGAGGTAAATTTCCATAAGAAAGGGATGGTAAAGATTTAGCAAAGCGTGAAGGATCAGCCTTAATGACCCGCAAATCTATGCCTTGGTCCGTAATTCGCATCCAATTGAACTGATGGAAGCTGCCATAAGATTGGGTCCAGGGTTTGGCATCATCTGCCTTTCTTAAGGGGGCCCCCCATCCTCCTTCACCAATATAGATCGTCCCTCTTGTTTCATCCATGATAAATCCTTCATCAGAGCCCGGTCCTGTTGCCGGCCGGATGGGCCTTGTCACTTTAAAAACATGGGCATCGCTTTCCTGGACCAATTGAACATTATGTTTATAAAACAAACCCGCCCAGGCATCCCATTGCGCCAATTGTTCTTTTTTGCGCCGTTGATGAGGTCTCATCGGATGGTGGTATTGGGCGATCCGCCAGGTATACCTTGAACCATGGCTTTCCAGGTCTTCTTTCAGCCATTGTTGTTGTTTGCCATATACTGGTGCCATCGAGTTAAGCGTGTAAATGCGCAATAGGTCGCCCCCAAAACCTAAAGCATAATAAACATCAGGATGTGGAACATCAAACAAATCTGTGAGTAAATCATTGGATGGTTCATGGTTGCCACGGGCCACAATAATGGGAATCAGCCGCTCATCCTGTGTTATCGTCAATTGCCAGTCATCCAACCACTCCTTCCATTCGTCAGAGGTCGCCCAATCCGTCATATCGCCACTAAATAGAATAGCCAATGGTTGCATCCGAGCTGCCAAGGTATTTATCTGTTGCCTTGCAAGTCTGTTGTTACGCGAATCGCCTCCAGCTATGAGCGTTATCGGTGTCGCACAGGTGCCCGGGGCAGTATGAAAGGCCATAACTGGACTATCATCTTCACTATCCCTGATGAAAAATCGATATCGCGTATCCGGCTTTAATCCACTCAGTCGGGCAAAGCAAGTGTTCATATGCCTAACCTCTGCCAAACGATCGGGACGATGTTCAAACCATACACTATTTGGATGTTCGGCTTCCTGATAATAAACCTTTGGCGAATGACCGCTGATTTGCTCCCAACCTATTACCATCGTGGAGGAAGGATCTGTCCGCCACATGGCACGGTACCGACCAGTTTTGGCCAGAAGTGGAATGCTTGCAGCAATCAGTAAAAGGATTATTATTAAAAATCTGCTCATGGGTTACTAAAAGTCCCGGGGAACAAGCATATTTGTACGTGCAAATATGTCCTTACCCTGAGTAATGGTTTGCTCAAAGTAGATTAACTGCCAGAATTATGCCTGTTTTTAACGCATTACATCCTGATTCGCGTATTTCATCGCTCATTAAAGCTGAGTTGGAGCGTCAGCGTCGAGGAATTGAACTTATTGCTTCTGAAAATTTTGCCAGTATACCCGTTATGCAGGCTATGGGGAGCTGGCTGACGAATAAATATGCTGAAGGATACCCGGGTCGCCGGTATTATGGTGGATGCGAGATCGTAGATCAAATTGAGAATCTGGCCATAGATCGCTTAAAGGAATTGTTTGGTGTGGCTTATGCCAATGTGCAACCTCATTCCGGCGCGCAAGCTAATGCAGCGGTTTTTTTAGCTCTACTTCAACCTGGTGACACAACGCTTGGATTTGACCTTAGTCATGGTGGCCATTTGTCACATGGCTCACCTGTCAATTATTCCGGTAAGGTTTATAGGGCTACGTTTTACGGTGTAGAACCGGATTCCGGCTTAATTGACATGGAAAAGGTCGCAGAGATAGCCCGTCTAGAACGACCCAAACTGATCATTTGTGGAGCATCTGCCTATGCCCGTGAATGGGACTATCCACGTTTTCGTGCAATTGCCGATGAACATGGTGCTCTTCTGCTTGCAGATATCGCTCATCCGGCCGGGTTGATTGCCGGCAAACATTTGGCTGACCCTGCACCTTGGTGTGATGTAATTACCTCGACTACGCACAAAACGCTCAGGGGACCCAGAGGTG
>JBBQMA010000090.1:0-8101 GCA_038328415.1 Chitinophagales bacterium
AGCTCGACCAAATCCATGACGGGCCATTTGCTGGGTGCTGCAGGTGCCGTTGAAGCGATTGCCTGTATCCTGGCAATGCAGGATGGTTTTGTTCCTCCGACGATAAATCATTTTACGGATGATCCTGATATCGATCCTCGGCTGCGATTGACGTTTAATCAACCCATCGAGCGAAAAATAAGGGCAGCGCTGAGTAATACCTTTGGTTTTGGCGGACATAATGCGTCAGTATTGTTCAAACAATTTACCGACTAATTGAAACCGCTACGCAAGTTCTACAATTATTACTTCTCACAGGAACGAGATCTTGCGCGTAAAATGCAGGATCTTTTAGGGTTTACCCCCTCAAACCTGCACCTATTCAAACTTGCTTTTTTTCATAAATCCTCTACTGCAATCGGAGATCTGCCGCAACACAATAATGAGCGGCTCGAATACCTCGGAGATGCTGTTTTGGGCACGATCGTCGCTGAATATCTTTTCAAAAAATATCCGGTCAGTGATGAAGGCTTCCTGACCAAAATGCGTAGTAAAATCGTAAAGCGAAAAATGCTGAACGATCTGGCTTCCGACATGGGGCTTGACGTATTATTAAATGAATATAATCAGACGCGGCTCAGCAGCTCGATGCTGGGCAACGCCTTTGAGGCCCTGGTAGGTGCTGTCTATTTGGATCAGGGTTATTCAGGCACCCGAAAATTTTTGGTGCGTCGGGTACTTCGAAAGTATCTGGATATCCATGGGTTGGAGACATTTGATGATAATTTCAAAAGCCAGCTTTTGGAATGGTGTCAAAAAAACGGCAAGGAAGCTGAATTCAAAGTGATTTCTCGGTATAAACACGACAAACGCGATCGCTTCAAGGTAGCTGTTTATGTCGACGATCAGCGGCTTTCGATCGCTGAGGACTACAATAAAAAAAGTGCGGAGCAGAGTGCCTCCGAGAAGGCATTGCAGTTACTGGGCGTCCTTCAGGAAGAAGCCTGATCATTACTTATTTCTGAATGAGCACCCGATAGCTGATTCCGATTTCATCAAGGGTGTGAAGAATATCATTATCGACGTTAATTTGAAACTTCCTTGAATTGGTTCGCAACATGCTTTTGGTTTCAGGATCAAAAACAGTTAAGCCCATCGCGTGTTTTCCCTTGTGTTTTTTAAAGCATTTCTCGAGCGTTTCCATTAACTCGATATCCAAGCGCTCCAGGGGCACATGTAATGTTATGCCCCGTGTAAAATACTCTCCTGCTGTTGAAAGCAAAGAAACATCCACCACTTGGAAGCGGAACGTTTCCTGATAATTTTGTTTGCTGTTCATCGCTGTAACGAGCAGGCAATGTCCTGGCTCAAACAGATGTTTGAATTTTTGATAGTCCTCCCTAAATAAACGAATTTCCATTTCCGAGGTATAGTCCTGGACTTTAAAAAGGCCGAACATATCTCCCCCTTTGTTGGAATATTTATGTTGGGCTTCTGTCACTACGACGGCCATGCGGAACCGGTGATTTCTGATTTCTTGAGCCTTATCTACTTTCGTATTGGCAATAAACTCCGTCTCCAACTTGTACTGATCGAGCGGATGGCCAGACAAATAAATCCCGGCCACGGCTTTTTCCCTGGCCAACTTTTCGGTTAAACTCCAGGGCTCCACTGCCGGAGGTACTGGCAGCACAACTGTTTCCATGACGTCGGAAGCGCCAAAAAGACTGGCTTGTGCGCTATTATCGTTTTGACCCAAGGCACCACCAAATTTCATGAGATGTTCCAGAAAGGATTCATGGCGTTCGGTGGGCGCAAAATACTGTGCCCTATGGAGATCATGGAAGCAGTCAAAGGCCCCGCCAAGGGTGAGGCTTTCCATGACCTTTTTATTGATAACACGCTGATTCTGACGGCGCACAAAATCAAAAATATCCGAATAGGGTCCATTCGCTGTCCGTTCTTCAATAATCGCTTCTACAGACCCCTCTCCCACCCCTTTCAGGGCAGACAAACCAAACCGGATGGCTCCCTTTTCATTTACGGTAAAGTTGAGCTGCGACTCGTTTACATCCGGGCTGAGGATACGCACGCGCATCCGCTTGCATTCATTGAGATAAAAATTGACCTTCTCAATGGCGTTTTTATTGTGGGTCAGGACGGACGCCATAAACTCCGCCGGATAGTGCGCTTTGAGCCAGCCTGTTTGAAAAGCGAGCAGGGAATAAGCGGCTGCATGCGAACGATTGAAACCGTATGACGCAAAGCGTGCCATGGTATCAAAGATCTCGTTAGCCTGTTCCTCCGGCACCTCCTTTTCAGCGGCACCTCCTACGAAGATGGCTCGTTGTTTGGCCATCTCATCTCCCTTCTTTTTACCCATCACCCGTCGCAGCGAATCGGCTTGTCCGAGGCTAAATCCACCTATTGTCCTAGCAGCCTGCATAATTTGCTCCTGGTACACCATGATCCCAAAGGTGGGCTTCAGAATGTCTTCCAGCCAGGGATGCGGGTATTCGACAGGCTCGCGGCCATGCTTGCGAGCCACATACTTTGGGATATTATCCATCGGGCCCGGCCGATATAGCGCATTCATGGCAATAAGATCTTCGATATCTGTTGGCTTCAGATCCCGAAGGTGCTTTTGCATTCCATCTGATTCAAACTGAAATATCCCGTTTGTCTCTGCACGTTGAAATAATCCAAACGTTTTTTCGTCATCCAGCGGGATATCATCCGGGTCCAAACGCTTGGATTCTCCAAAACGAAGAACGATATTCTCAATGGCATCTTTTACAATAGAAAGCGTTTTCAGGCCCAGGAAATCCATCTTGAGCAACCCTGCACTCTCCACGATCTCGCCTTCAAACTGGGTGACCAGCAGATCCGCATCTTTGGTGGTACATACCGGCACCATAGTGGTCAGATCATGAGGTGCGATGATGATCCCTGCTGCATGGGTGCCCGTATTTCGGACGGATCCTTCAAGGCGGCGGGCCATTCGAAGCACTTCGGCCTCGGGGGTGTTCCCTCCTATCATTTCACGGAGCTGGAGAATATGGTTGATATCATCTCCAGAAAATTCTTCCTCGAGATCAGGTACAGATTTTTCGAAGATGCTTTTGAGCGTAATGCCCGGCTTTTCAGGAACCAGTTTGGCAATTTTGTCCGCATCCGGCAGGGGCAGATTCAGCACCCGACTGACATCCCTGATCGACGATCTTGCCGCCATGGAACCAAACGTGACGATTTGTGCCACCTGGTTACGGCCATACTTTGCCACTACGTAATCAATGACTTTTTCCCGCCCTAAATCATCAAAGTCGATATCGATATCGGGCATGTTTATGCGATCCGGGTTTAAGAACCGTTCGAAAAGCAGATTATATTTGATGGGGTCGACATTCGTGATTGTCAGGCAGAAGGCTACTGCAGAACCTGCTGCCGAGCCGCGTCCCGGACCGACGGCAACATTCAGCGTGCGGGCGGCCCGAACAAAATCCTGAACAATCAGGAAGTAACCGGCAAAACGCATATCCCCAATCACGCCCAACTCAAATTCCAGGCGCTCGCGAATAATTTCGTTGATTTCCGGATAACGCAGTTTTGCCCCTTCAAACACCAAGTGCCGCAGGTATGCCGGTTGGTCCTGGAATCCTGGTGGCAAAGGAAAATTGGGAAGCATAATATCCTGCGATAAGTCAAGCAGCTCAACCTTATCATAGATTTCAACGGTCGTATCAATGGCTTCAGGCACATCATAAAAAAGGTGCCGCATTTCTTCCTGCGTCTTGAAATAAAAATCGCTGGAGGAAAATGCAAACCGCTGGCCTTTGCCCTCCCCGATCGGATCAGACATTTTCGAACCCGTATTGACACAAAGCAGAATATCATGTGGCTTCCAATCATCTTCTTCCACATAATGGGAGTCATTGGTGGCAATCATCTTTACGCCGTGCTTGCGGGCAAATCCGATGAGCACCTGATTGACATCTTCCTGGCTATAGCCGGAAGGCACAACGACACCACGTTCATCCCGAATGGTAATATTTTCAAGACCCTTATGCCGCTGCAGTTCGATGTAGAAGTCATCCCCCAGGAGGTCGATCCACCATTTTAGCAATACCTCGGCTTCATCCAGTTTGCCATGAATGATCGCCTGCGGAATCTCGGCTCCAATGCAGCAGGATGTGGCAATGAGCCCTTCGTGGTATTGGAGCAGCAGCTCCTTATCGATACGGGGGTACTTGCTGTACAATCCGTCAATAAAACCAAGCGAACAAAGTTTAGTGAGATTAGCATACCCAACGGGATTTTTGGCGAGCATCAACTGATGGAAACGCTGGTCTCCTTCATTCCGGCTAAACGCCTTGCGATGGCGGTCGGACACCATATAAAATTCGCATCCGACGATGGGTTTAATTTCCCTTTTACGGGCCTCACTGACAAATTGGAAAGCACCAAACATATTGCCGTGGTCGGTGAGCGCCAACCCCTTCATTCCGTCACGTACAGCCTTGTCCATCAACTCTTTGATATTCGAAGCACCATCCAACAGGGAGTATTGGGTATGGTTATGCAGATGGACAAAATCCGGCATAATGAAAACAGTTTGGTGGTAAAACGGGAATGGAGATATGCAGAAATGCCCTCTTTCCTGATGGGACAAAAGTAAGTAATTGATCGGCCAATATGGTGTGCGAAGATGTTAAAATGCGCGCTTATTTTCAGACAAGCCCTCGACCCCAATCATTAGGAGTGTGTCAAAATCCTTATGTGCACAATCAATTTTGGTGTGGAGTTTGCCGTTTAAACCTTTCCTATCCAACTGCATTATACTTACTTTGTGCTATATTCAAGCCTATGCGATTTTCAGTACGTCCTGTTTTTGCGTTATTTTTTGGGATTGTAGCCATCGGCGCCCCGCTTCATGCCCAAAACCTGCACTACCAGCGCCCTGCTGATGCAGCCACCATCCACCGTAATATTGAAAAACTGGGTGTCCTAGGTACTGTGATGTACGTAGCAGCCCATCCGGATGATGAAAATACGCGGTTGATCTCCTGGTTTTCCAGACAGCGGCTTACGCATACGGTCTATCTGTCGCTGACCCGAGGCGATGGCGGCCAAAATCTGATCGGCACCGAAATGAGCGAACTGCTCGGTGTGCTTCGTACACAGGAATTGCTGGGAGCCCGCCGGATTGACGGTGGCGAACAGTGGTTCACCCGAGCGAATGACTTCGGATACTCCAAAACTGCGGAGGAAACGATGGCCATATGGAACAAACAAGCCGTCCTAGCTGACGTCGTCTGGGCCATTCGAAAATTTAGGCCCGACATAATCATCAATCGATTCAATGCTGAAAACTCCGGTTCTACACACGGGCACCACACCGCTTCTGCGATATTGGCCCTGGAAGCATTCGACCTGGCAGGTGACGCTAATGCCTTTCCCGAACAATTGGCCTATGTAAAGCCCTGGCAGCCTCGACGCATTTTTTTTAATACCTCCTGGTGGTTTTATGGCTCTCAAGAAGCCTTCGATGCTGCCGACAAATCCCGAATGTCGCAGATTGATATTGGGGTCTATGAGCCCTGGTCGGGTTTCTCCAACTCGGAGATTGCCATGAAAAGCCGAAGTATGCACCAATGCCAGGGGTTTGGATCAGAACTCTACAGGGGCACCACTATGGATTATATGAACTTGCTGAAAGGGGATATGCCGCAAGATCTCAATGACCCACTCAGCGGTGTAGATATTAGTTGGAACCGGTTAACCGGCGGTACCGCTATCCAAAAACTCATACAAGGGATAAGCTCAAACTACGATTTCAGAAATCCGGCAGCGTCTCTGCCCGCACTGCTCGAACTTTATAAGCGGATTAACCAAGGTCCGGATCACCCTTGGAAAACTCGAAAACTGGAGGAGCTCACAAGAGTGATTACCGATTGCAGCGGACTGTTTGTCGAAGCAAAAACCAGTCAGACGGCCGTAGGAAGGGGCGACTCACTCACGTTAAACCTGGAGGTTATCCAACGGGCAGGAGCACCAATTACCCTTCTCGGCATCCGGTCTGAACCAATTCGCCTCGACACCGTATTCACCAATCCACTGGTATTGAACACACCCTGGAAGACACTTGTTTCCCATAAACTACCGACGGATCTGGATTATACCGCACCCTATTGGCTCACCCAACCGGCACAGGGTGGCCTTTACCGGGTTGATGACCAAACCTTACGTGGCAGGCCGGAAAGTCCGTCACCTGCCTCTATATCCCTGATCCTTGGCTTGGACGATCAGCGTTTTTCTGTAACAATACCCGTTACACACAAGGAGGTGGATCCTGCTTATGGGGAGCGATACCAACCTTTACAGGTCCTTCCCGCCGGCTTTGTCACACCTGTTCAGCCAGTAGCCTTTTTCCCTACAGATGATGCCCGGTCGATCCAATTGCGTATAAAAGCCGGCAAGGATAATTTGCAAGGTGAGGTCCGTATTCAATTGCCGGAAGGATGGCGATCGGAACCTGTTTCCCAACGCATTGCCATTAAGCTACAGGGCGATGAAATGCCTGTTGAATTCAAGGTGTTCCCGCCTGAGGATGCCGATATAGCCGAGGCTACATTCACTTTGAATACCGGTACACTAAGCTTCCCTTATGCGCTGCACGAAGTGAACTACGATCATATCCCTCATCAATCCGTGCTGATGCCCTCATCGATGCGTTTGGTGCATGTCGACCTCGCCATCGCAGGCAAGTCCGTTGGCTATATAGCCGGGGCTGGAGATCAGATACCTGAATGCCTTCGTGACGCCGGCTATGAAGTGACGATTCTGGACGATGCCGGAATCACCCTGGCTAATTTGCGCCAATTTGATGCGGTGATCACCGGAATCCGGGCCTATAATACGCGTGATGCCCTCAAGTATCGACAAGATGACCTGAAAGCCTATATAGAGCAAGGCGGTACGCTGATTGTACAATACAATACACCCCGCGGACTCGTGACCAACCCTTCTCCATTGCCGTTGAAAATTTCACGCGAACGGGTCACCGATGAAAGGGCGGCCATGCGTCTACTGGCAATGGATCATCCCGCGCTAAAGACACCGAACCTGATTGGTCCGGCGGATTTTGACGGTTGGGTCCAGGAACGTGGACTTTATTTTGCGGAAGAGTGGGATGCTTCGTTTTCGCCTTTGATCGCATCAGCTGATCCGGGCGAGAAGGAAACACAGGGTATGCTGGTAACCGCTCCCTACGGCAAGGGTCATTATGTGTATACTGGAATTTCCTTTTTCAGGCAATTACCAGCAGGCGTGCCCGGGGCGTATCGACTGCTAGCTAACCTGATTGCTTTGGGCCAAACGAACCGGCCATGAGTAAAAAAGTGACGACAACAGACACAGAGCGCCCGCCTATTTTGGGCACCTGGAACCGTTTTTATTTGGTGGTCATGATTACCCATGCGCTATTGATTCTCTTCTTTTATCTGATCACCAAATGGTATAGCTGATGCATTGGATCGACTGGACCGTCATGCTCGGCACGTTGGGGGTCATTGTTGTGTATGGTGTTTACAAGACGCGGAATATCCGCACATCGCAGGCTTATCTTCAGGGCAACCGGGATCTTCCCTGGTGGACGATCGGACTTTCCATCATGGCGACGCAGGCCAGCGCTATCACTTTTTTATCGACACCTGGACAGGCCTTTGATGATGGCATGCGCTTCGCCCAGTTTTACTTTGGGCTGCCGGTCGCGATGATTATCCTCAGTATTTTCGTGCTGCCCATCTACTATCGGCTTAATGTATACACGGCCTATGAGTACCTGGAACAGCGATTTGATCTCCGGGTACGCACGTTCACGGCAATTCTTTTTCTGATCGCCAGAGGACTAGCCGCTGGGTTGACGATCTACGCGCCATCTATCATCCTATCGTCCCTCATGGGCTGGAGCCTTACCTGGACCAATCTGCTCATGGCGGTGCTGGTTATCGTCTATACAGTAGCTGGAGGCACCAAGGCGGTGAGTGTCACCCAAAAACAACAGATGATCGTCATCCTGGGCGGAATGTTTGTGGCAGCGGTAGTGCTTATGTACCAATTGCCC
>JBBQMA010000091.1:0-8084 GCA_038328415.1 Chitinophagales bacterium
GGGCTGACCATAATCAATCCCCCAAGAGGAGTTGACAGCGACCACAAAAGCGCCTGCCTGGCCATTGGATGCATTATAAATTTTTCGCTGAGTCAGCGCATAATTGTAGGATTCAATGACAGTTGCTTCTTCCGTACTAATGGGGCGGATAGTCATGATTTTTACATGCCAGTTTACCCCTGTTACGCCTTCATTATTATTTCCCACCGCGCCAATCATGCCGGATACCCTGGTGCCATGTGAACCGCCAACGCTAACATTGTCATTTCCCTGTGTAGTGTTCCAGCCGAGGAAATCATCCACATATCCATTTCCATCATCATCTTTAAGATTCCCTGGAATTTCAGCGTGGTTCACCCAAAGGTTATCTGCCAGATCAGGATGACTTAAATTGATACCATCGTCAACCACCGCAACGACAATAGTATCTCCTGTAGATGTCAGACCACCCTTTGTGACTTCCCAGGCTGAGATGAGATCCAGATCAGAGCCTGCTGTGCCTCCGGTTTGTCCGGTATTGTTCCATTGCCACTGACTCGAAAAATTGGCATCATTTGGTGCGTTCCGGGCCTCCATATGGTGATTGAATTGTGCAGCAATCACATCGGGCATTCTTTGGATAATTCTTAAAAGTTCTCGTTCGTTGACTAACGAATGATCAAAATGCAGTAACCAGATGTTTGATTCAGGGGCAAGCGCACGCACGATCCGGATTCTGGTAGGAGTGCCCCTTTGAAAAGACGCTTCTTCCAGGACTTTATCCAAGGACGCCTTCGAGCTGGTATGTACAATCAAATCACCTACAACACGTGTAGGACGTTGCGCATTAACAATCAGAGAGGCAAGCAGCAGCACTGCTACTATAAACAGCCTGGAAATGGAGTTTAAATTCATCATAGTTCTTGCATAAGCCAATGCGAATTTAATTTAAAATCTGGCAATGGTTAAACCTAAAAACAGCTTTCGGTATCAGGATATGCATTTGATGCTTAAACTAGTGTTTTGTAAACACTAGTTTAGCCAGTCCAAGACTTGATCTTTTTCCTCATATCTTCAAAATAAATCCTTTACATAGCTATGGATATGCGTAGAATTTCTTTTTTGATCTGAGAAAAAATCGCTGCGACTTAACAGCCACAATAGCATTAACACAACACTTGCGCTAATTTCCGGTGAAATATGGCCTTTTTTCACCGGAAGTTATCAGTGTTAAGGCTATAAGACCATTACCTGTTTCCTCTTTTAGAAGGATTTTAACCACATTGGCGAAAGTGTTAACAAGCCAAAACTAACAGTAGACTTTAAGTGAATGATACTTAATAAAGCAATAATCCTGCATTTAATGGATGTAAGCAGGTATAAGTATCCTTCGTAATGTATAGTAAAATGAAAGTTAGCTTCGTTTATATCATCATATTACTTAATAGAATGAGATTACCTATCTTTACGCACCGTCCCGAAACCGCATTACATAAATTACTTGTGCCTATGAATACCCTGCGGTTCATTTTCATCTTTTCTTTTTCTTTATTTATCAGCTCTGCTTTTGGCCAAACGGCCAAGTCAAAAATTCCCGATAAACAATTTGAATTGCATGCCTATCAGGCGGCTCTTCAGAATTACTTGACACTACATAAGGCAGATCCCTCCTCTTTGCATGTAAGTAAACGCATAGGTGCTTGTTATTACTATATAAATCAACCACTTGAAGCAATTCAATGGCTCCAAAAAGTATCCCCAACCAAGGATGTGGATGCCGAGTCCCTCTTTATGCTTGGGCAAGCATACCGAATGACAGGTCAATATCAGGAAGCAATGAACATATTCCGGCTTTGCGCAGATATCGACCCAGTTCCAGCCAGGCATTTTGAAAATGCCATTAGCTGGGCAATAGCGAATAAACCAGGCAAAAGTGTTTATCAGGTTCGACCTGAGCTCATCAATTCCAAAGCATCAGAGTTTGGAGTGGCTATGATGGGAGAGAAGTTGGTATTTAATAGTTTCTCCACCGACGTGGAAAATGCTCCTCCGGGCTGGGTATCAGGCGATACCTATCATTATACATATAGCTCCCGCTCTGATGCTAATGGGTTTCTTATACCTCCGGTTCTGTTGAAAAAGGAATTGCGATTCACTCCAAATGATGGTCCAGTTGCTTTCTCGCCAAATGGGAGAGAAGTTGTGTTTATGCGGACGCAGTTTTCAGGAAACAATCGATTGACTCTAGAAGCTGGCTTCCAGTCTAGTCTATTCATTGCTGATGTAAATAATAGTGGTCAGTGGGAGAATATCCGCCCATTTCCTCATAATGGATCGGGCTTTTCTTGTGCATGGCCCAGTTTCAACGACGATGGCACTTCTCTTTTGTTCTCCTCCGACCGGCCGGATGGATTCGGTGGCATGGACATCTATATGTGCCAGCTAATAAACAAGGAATGGTCAGATCCGGTAAATTTGGGCAGTGCAGTGAATACTCCCGGACATGAGATTACACCTCTTTCTGCAGACAATGTGTTGTATTTCGCTAGTGACTGGCACTACGGTTATGGTGGATTTGATATCTTTAAAGCAATCAAATACAACACTAATTTTATTAGCACCTATAATATGGGGCCTGAAATAAATAGTTCAGGCGACGATCTGGGTCTGGTTTTTTCTGTGGTCCCAACAAAAGGTTATTTCGTTTCTAATCGAAAAGGGAATAGTGACCTGGATATTTTTCAGTTTACAACCTCCATGCATTCCTGGCCATTGCAAATCAGGGATGCCGTATTAGATAAGCCGGTAATAGGTGCGGTGCTTCAACTTTCTACATGCGGTGGTGGTTCGCTTGTTTCTGATAAGCAAGGTATGGTCCAGATAACTATGACTGAATTACCTCCTTGTAAAATTGCCGTAAGCCACCCCGATTATGCATCAACTAATATAGACGCCCGTTTATTGGGTTTAGCAGATGATCTTTACACTGTAAATCTTCGGCCTTTATCCTGGCAGATGCCAATGGATATAGTCGATCTGCAGTCGCAACAACCATTGGTGGACAGCAGATTGCGTGTTACTGATCAAAAAACTGGTCTATATCAGGATTATGTAACTGATGACCTCGGACACTTGGATATAGCGCTTGCTCCCCAGTCTATCTATTTTTTTAACGTGACTAGAGATGGATACAAGCATATCGGCCGTACGGTGAATACCGCCATCAATCCAGAGAAATCTTTGTTAGGAGTTTGGGAAATGGAATCTTCTTCGGCTACGCCTGTCCAAAGGGGTCAGCAAAAAGAGCTGGTTTTGAATTCTGATACTAAAAGCTCACTGGAAGCTGGCAAAAGTCCTGCTGGCCAGACAGCTTATGCTATTCAGGTAGCAGCCATCAAATCCCAAAGTGATGCTGATGTACGTCAATTTGAATCGTTAGCCCGTTTTGGTACAGTATATCAAAAGGTCGACAGTACAACCATTCGTGTTCGTATTGGTCTTTTTGAAGATCGAAACGAAGCAGAACGAATTGCCCGCGAAGTCGAAAAAATGGGATATCCCGGCGCATTTGTTGTTTCTGAAAAGGCCGAGACATTGTTGGACAAGGTCATGTTATCCATGGCTAAAACAAAACCAGAGGTGCCTGTTTCTTCAGGTCAGTATATGATCAGGCTCGCTGCTTATAAAAATCCAAAATGGTTTGAGGCAGGAGAATTAATCAAGTTTGGTCGTATCGGGGAGGAGGTCTCAGGGGAATGGATCGTCAAATATGTTCAGGGAATCCTTTCATTGACAAAGGCAAGAGAAGCAGTTGCCTGGGCAAAACAAAATGGTTTTCCGGAGGCATACATCATTCATGAAAAGGATAATGTCCGTCAAAAAATAGAGTGATCTGCAGGTTGCCAAGAGCAAATGAGGTAAGAAGAAGCGCCATCATGAATCCGAGCGTTTTCAGCTACACGTTGGCCGACGACCCACCATATTGTATCCTCCACAATGAGGACAAGGGTTTTATCCTTTGTATGCCTGTCCAGTTTGCGATCTGTTAGCAAGGTTTTTACTTTCTGTCGACCATGCATACCCAATGGATGGAACCGATCTCCTACTTGCCAAAGCCTAAGAACCATAGCCCCCTTTATTGTTGATCTGTCGAGATAAAGGATATTCGCATCTCCGGAATAGGATTCAGGTAAAGTAGACGAGACGGTTAAAACCAACGCTCCGAGAGGTGTAGTTATCCGGCTATCAATGGGCTCTATGGTGATTGTATCAAAATGATGATCAGGACGGTGGCTTAAACATAATAATCGTCCCCTATCATGAACCATTCGGTATCGTGGAGTTATAAATTGCTGTCCCGAACTGCCGTCTTCCAGCACAAGCATATTTTCGATTTGCTGAGGGGTGTAACCATATGGGGTAATAAGTGTAAACAGCGCAAAGGAGGCAAATGGATATGCCTTTAGCATTTTAAGATCTAAGGAAAATCCAGATTCGAATTCCCTAAAAACCGCTGTTTTTACCGTCGACACTGCCCATTTTGCTGCTTGCAATCCGGAAGCAACATGCAGCGAATTGGAAGCCACTCTTTCCGCCAGGCCAGGCCGAAGCGATTCCATTGTCGGGGTAATAGTGTGCCTCAACTTGTTCCGCAAATAATCATCACCAAAATTGCTGGCATCTATCCTATATGGCAGATCATAATCATCGATGTAAGCCATTATCTCTTCACGTGTAATTGTAAGCAGGGGTCGGCAAATGGCTCCCCTCCGGACTGGTATACCTTGTAATCCGCTTAAGCCGCTTCCACGCATCAATGCCAACAGGATAGTTTCTACCTGGTCCTCGGCCTGATGACCGGTTAAAATACGGGTGTACCCTTCAGTTGCCAAAAGTTCAGACCACCAATTATACCGGATATCACGAGCGGTTTCCTGCAAGGATAATTTGCGATCCTTTGCTATATTTTTAGTATTCACTCGTTTCACAAAAAGGGGTATTCCCCAAGCTGCCGCAAGGGCTCTGACCAATGCTTCATCCTCATCTGAATCAGTTCCCCGCAGTCCATAGTTTACATGAGCAAGGCCGACAGGCATTCCCGTATTCATTGCCAAATGAGCCAGGACCACACTGTCAGGTCCACCACTTATTCCGACTAAGAGGCGGTCACTTGGATCCCAGAAGCGCTGAAGCCGGACCAAGTATTGGAACTTTTTTATCACCCCTGTGGAGATCGAAATCCTTGTCATGAGTATACTTGGTGAACTCTTTAAAATAGTATAAAGCCAGTTAGTTAAAAGTGCCCTTGCAAATTAAAGCATTCCTGTGCGTTCATGTCCAAGTTATGGTATAATTGGTTTGTTTTCACTTCCAGCCAGTATAACGAGTGAGAGACCGCTGGATCATTTCGCTGTGGCAGATTACAAGTTATTGAACCTGACTTGTCGAGGTATTAGGTATCGTTTGGTCTCAAATACGCTGCAAACACGTGTTTCTCATCGAAAAAAAAAGGTGATCGGACCCTGGTAATTCTTTGTCTGAGATATTAACAGAAGAGGTTAACGTATTCTCTGGGACTTTAATGAGTAATTGCCAGGATTGAAATCACGGTGATGATCCGATCCGATTTATCGAATTCTACCATCCTGGACTTTTAAGTCTGGACGAATACACGTTGTGCACTTACCTAAAAATCCCCTGACTATTCATCCACGCCTGGAACCGGCGGGCATTTTCATTATGTGCGGCAAGCGTTTTTGCAAACGCATGCGCACCACTATTGTCTGCTTTGGCGCAGAAGTAGAGATAATCATGTATCTCAGGATTTAGGGCTGCATCAATAGTGTTTATTTCCGGCATACAGATAGGACCCGGTGGCAAACCACCGTACATATAGGTATTATAAGGTGAATCATAAGTGAGGTCCGAAAACAGAATTCGTTCCTTGTCAAACGCCTTTTTGGCAAAAACAACCGTTGGGTCGGCTTGTAAAAGAATGCCCGATTTCAAGCGATTAAGGTAAACACCGGCAATAGTTGGCTTTTCCTTTAGCACGAGGGTTTCTTTCTCTATGATTGATGCAAGTATATAAACCTGGGTAGTAGTCAACCCAAGTACTGCTGCTTGCAGGAGGCGCTCATCGTTCCAAAATCGCTTATTTTCTGCCCACATCCGCTCGACTAATTGCCCGGGTGACGTATTCCACCAGATTTCATATGTATTCGGAATAAAAAGACACATGGTACTATCCTCTCCAAATGGAATAGCACTGTCATAGGTTCGCAATCGCAAGAGCGCATCCAGAACTACAAGGGAATCTGGTTCAATTTGTCCGGCAATTTTGCCGGCAAGTTCTTCCAGCGTCCGCACATTATTTATGGTTAGCCTTACAGGTTGCTGGTTGCCACTGCGCAAATGTCTGACCAGCGTCAGGTTGTTCCAGCCCGATTCGATTAAGTATCTACCGGGCTTTATATTTGAGGTATAACCAATTCGCTCAGCACAAGCGACAAAGCTTTTTTTGTTGATTATTGTACCAGACAGGGTCAATGAATCTGCTACCTGGCTAAAGCCGGCTCCGGTAGGTATGATCAAATAATTATTTTTGGTTAGTGATGCGACATTATCCTTCAGGAAGGTCGGATGAAACCAGAAAAAGTAAAATGTCATACCGACAAACAATCCAATTGCGCAACAAACTGCGAATATCTTCCAAACCCTTCTACGCATTAATACTGTTCTTTTTCATTGGGGAAATCACAATTGCGCACGTCTTTAATATAATGTTCAACTGCTCCCTGAACTTGTTCGTACAAATTTAAATACCTTCGAAGAAATCGAGGTTGAAAATCTTTAGTTATTCCTAACATATCATGGGTCACAAGGACTTGTCCATCCACACCTGGGCCTGCACCAATGCCTATGACCGGAGGCTCAATACTCCTGGCAACTTCCTCGGCTAGCCCGGCAGGGATCTTTTCCAATACAATACTAAAACAACCTATAGCAGCCAATAATGCAGCATCTTCACGCAGTTTCTCTGCTTCGGCTTCTTCTTTAGCTCTAACCGCGTAAGTGCCGAATTTGTAAATAGATTGAGGTGTCAATCCAAGGTGCCCCATGACAGGGATTCCCGCTTTCAGGATTTTGTGAATAGCCTCTTCAACTTCCGCGCCACCTTCCAGTTTGACAGCATGCGCACCTGATTCTTTCATTATGCGTATAGCGGATTCCAACGCTTTGGCCGGATTGCTTTGGTAAGAACCAAACGGTAAATCCACTACGACTAGTGCCCGTTTAACAGCCCGAACTACAGATTGAGCATGATAAATCATTTGGTCCAGGGTGATCGGCAACGTTGTCTCATGACCGGCCATAACGTTGGAGGCAGAATCCCCAACGAGCAATATATCTATTCCCGCATCATCAAGTATCCGGGCCATTGAATAATCGTAGGCGGTCAGCATGGCGATTTTCTCCCCTGCATTTTTCATTGCCTGAAGATTGTGAGTCGTCACACGTCTTAGTTCAGATTGAATGGACATTGAATTCGTTTAAGTTAAACGAAGATAACAATCCTTCTGATCCATGGATGCGTCAGTAAATGGACAATTCAATGCATTTTGCAATATCTGCCTGGTATCGGTGTTTTCTTATTTGTAACTTTGTGCGATGAAGCGATACGTTTTATTTTACCTCATGTTTTTGGTTTTTGGTTTAATGTCATGCGACAATGATTTGGATCTGGTGGCCGATTGGAAAGAAGTTCCGGTTGTTTATGGATTTATTAGTCCTACAGATACGGCTCAATATTTTCGAATAGAAAAGGCGTTTTTGGATAAGGAAATCCCACCTGCGACGATAGCTCAAATTCCTGATTCCCTCTACTTTGTAAATATTACCGTTGAATTGGAACAAGTGGCTTCCGGCCAACGCTATCCCCTAGTTCGAGTCGATGGGAACGAAGAAGGTTATCCGCGAAAGGCTGGTTTTTTTAGTAATGCCCCCAATTATCTGTACAAAATAAAAACGACTGACCTCAAACCTGAATCGGACAAAATCTACCGGCTGATTGTATCAGATGAAGGGGGCCGAGTAATTACTAC
>JBBQMA010000092.1:0-8062 GCA_038328415.1 Chitinophagales bacterium
GGAAATAAAATCATCCGAACGTATGGAGAGCATGCGGGGGTAATCTTCAGCTTTGACCGCTGTAGCGGTAGCATGGCCTTCCAGGATACGATCGCATTTCAGGATTATGGAGAGGTAATTCGGGGTATAGGAACACCAACAATCTCTCCAAACGGTCGTTTCCTTTATGCCCGATTAACAACTAAGGACCCTACTCCCATACCTGGGTGGTCTTCTAATCATTTCATGGTTCAGGCTGACCTGGAATCAGAAAATCCGGAATATGAAATATTCTATCAGTTTGAAGATAAGGTCCACGGAATCCTAATTATGACTCTCGCACCTGATGGAAAGATTTATGGTCTAAGACCAGGAACTCCAAGTTTGCCTGTTAATAAATACCCAATAATTCATAGGCCGGACAATCACTGGAGCGAATGTGCTTTTGATGTGGAGGGATATACGTTTCCGCAGCCTGTCAATTCACCAGTGCCTCGTTATCCCAATTACCGACTAGGTCCTTTAGAGGGTAGTCCCTGTGATACCCTGGAGACTATGTCCGTGACGCCCTATCTGCTTGCTGACCAGGTGCCTTTCCGACTATATCCCAATCCAGCCACCTTGCACACTCGGCTTGAACTGGATGCCTATCTCTCTCACGATAAGAATATATGGATACGTATACTACATCCTACAGGGCAGCTTGTATATGAAGATGTCCTTCCGCCTTATGCCTACATCCATGATATGGTCATATCTGATTTCTCTTCGGGCCTCTATCTCGTCCAAATTGTTGACGTGCAGGGCAGAGTGCTTGGGGTAGAGAAGCTGGTGGTGGAGTGAATGGTTAAGGTGTCGGACACCTGCATCAGTGGATATTGGTAAAAGGTGGCCGACGCCGCATCGAGGAAGTCTGGTGTGCGGTGTCCGACACAAGGGGGACTGAAAATTCGTGTGAGCTTTCAGAAACCTACCTTCACGACCATCGCAATGCCTCCACAGGGTCTATGCGTGCTGCCCGTGCTGCCGGATACAAACCTGCCAGCAAACTGATCCCAACTGCAAATGCGATGGATCCCAAAATGAGCCACCACGGAAAATAAAATAAATCCACCGGTGCTTCGCCCATCGCTTTTACTTTCATATTAATTATAGCTCCTGCAACGAGTGTCACCAACCAACCCAGGAGTATACCCCCTAATGCTCCGGCCAGCCCAATCACGGCGGCTTCGCCAAAAAATATGCGTTTAATTTGTCCTTCACTGCCACCGATGGCCTTCATGATCCCTATCTCCCGCGTGCGCTCCAAAATACTCATGAGCAAGGTATTAATTATGCCCAATCCCGCAACGAGCAAGGCAATAAATCCGATGACGCCCAAGACGGCATTAACTGCTATAAATGCGCGGCGCACTTCTTTCAATTCGTCGGCAAGAGCAAATACATGCAGCCCTTTTTTTTCTAATGCCTTTTTTACAGCGCTTAATTCGGCAGGACGTTCTACAAGAACCTGTATACTTCCAAATTTATCCTTGCCAGCATTTCCTTTACGTAAAAAATCGGTTATACTATTAAATCCCAGTGCCGGAATGGTCAATGCAAACCCTTGCGGAAGCAATAAATCACCGCCAGAAAGACCGGGCTCTGCCATTTGCTTTAATTTTCGAACGCCTACAATTTTTAATACGGTTTTTTGCTCCGCTATAGGACTCTCTTCGCCAACGCCCAAAAAAGCACCCATCAAATTCATGGGGTTTAATGTGGCTGTACTCAATACTAGAGTGTCCCCTATTAATTCGTTGGCATGTACATAGGTCCATTTTCCGGAAGTATCTTTTTTAAGGGCATCTTTGTCATCCTCATCCACTAACCGAATGTGTAACCTGCGCAATAAACCTGAAGTAATAATGGCCTCAGGCAGCGTGTCGGAAGTAAAAAACGTGCCCGCAGCCAGGTCATCATATTCCGATCGCAAGCCCATGTCAATACCGGTATAATTGACCGTCGTCTCATGGTCGCGCAGACCGACCTTGGCCGGTTGCTGAATTTCGCCAAAGGCTGATTTTACACCAGCCATTTTTCGGATTTGTAAAAGCAAGGTATCATCCAGCGGTTGTTGATTGGCACTTGTGTCTGCCAGAGCATCCATCGGCCGTTCCATATCGATGCGCATTGGGGTCACGGTAATTTTGGAAAACAGATCGCTGGAAGAAAAGGCATCGGTAACATTTTTTTCCATGCCACTGCCAAATGAAACCATGGATATCAGTGCTCCAATGCCAATGATGACACCAAGAACAGTGAGACTGCTCCGAAGGCGGGTGCGCCAGAGATTGCGTAGCGAAATGCGAAGTAGATCGGATGCTGTCATTGAGTTATTTCCTTCAATCAAATGATTAGTAAAACGGTTAATTTAAATGTGATGCTTGCACACTGCTCAGTCATCGGCGATGGAAGCGATTTGACCATCCCTCATCCGGATGACGCGTTGAGCCACCCGGGCCATGTCGGGATCGTGGGTGATCATTACAATGGTGTGTCCATTGCGATGGAGATCCTGAAGAATGCCCACGACGATCTCACCATTTTGGGTATCCAGATTTCCGGTCGGTTCGTCCGCCAGGATTATTTTTGGATGATTGGCTAATGCGCGCGCAATGGCTACCCGTTGCGCTTCCCCTCCTGACAATTCGCTGGGATAATGGTCGGCTCGATCAAGCAGTCCAACGGAATCTAGTAATTCAAGTGCACGATCTTTTCTTGCCGGGCGAGTTACACCTTTAAAGGCAAGGGCCAGTTCTATATTTTCACGTGCAGTTTGGCTTGGAATTAACTGGAACGATTGAAACACCATGCCTATTTGATGGCGACGGTGCTCAACCAATCCTGCCTTGCCTGCTGAAAAGAGGTTTGATCCGTCCAATCGGATCTCACCGGATGTCGGTGTGTCCAGACCACCTAATAGATTGAGCAATGTCGATTTCCCGGATCCGGACTTTCCCAGGATGGCAATAAATTCACCCTCCTCAATATCGAAGGTCACCCCATTCAATGCCTTTACAGCGACTTTTGCTTTTTGATACGTTTTGTACAGATTGCGAAATTCCAGATAAGCCATGATGCCAGGATTGATTCCCTGCAAACATCACGGTTATTTTCTCGTGTAGCCTAATTTATCGACCATTACCCTCCGGCCAAAGACGAATGGGTTCTTTGCCCTTTACCAAATGGTTCAGTTGAAAAAATCGTGTAGGTAAATTATCCGCTTAAACCGTCATGATATCCTTATCCTTCACCTCAACATAGTGGTCCGATTTCTCGACAAAGCTATTTACCAGGTTTTGAATATCGGTCTCCTTGCGTTTGCCAAGGTCCTCAGGATATCCGTCTTTGACAGCTTTTTTGATGGCATCCATGACTTTATGACGCGTACTTCTCACGCTGATTTTGCATTCTTCAGACAAATGTTTGGCTTGCTTGACCAGATCTTTACGACGTTCTTCAGTGAGCGGAGGAATGGTGAGGATGATGTGCTCCCCATTATTCATAGGTGTAATCCCCAGATTAGCCTCGAAAATAGCTTTTTCGATAGGGCCGATCATATTTTTTTCCCAAGGCTGGATGCTTATCGTCCGTGCATCAGCTGTAGTGACATTAGCCACCTGTGCTAGTGGTGTAGGTGCACCGTAGTAAGGTACCATCAGACTGCTTACCATTGCCGGGGAAGCTTTACCCGTGCGGATCTTTCCCAATTCATCACTCAAATGCTGCAAAGCATGCTCCATCGCTTCATGGGCCTCTTTAAACAACATGTCTATTCCCTCTTGTAGCATACCTTCGTTTTTAAAGTTCAAATATAAGTGCTTACCTGATTATTACGTTCAGACACGTTGGAATTCATCCTCAACTGTAGACTGAATTCAAAAGTTCCCTGACACGAAAATATTACGGCAAACGTTCTTCCTTCGATAATTTGACGCTGTGCGAACATTTTTAGTATCTCTTTTTAACATTCAATCCAGGCAACTTTTTTTGCTCCTGTTTGCCATTGCTATCTGGTTTCTGCTGATATCATGGGAATATGTTGTCTCCCTTTCAATGTTCGGCATGGTCGGTCTGTCCCTCTTCCAATGGTACCCTGAAAAACAGCGCTGGGGTCTTCGTCAGACGTTACCCCAGGCTCTTGAACGCTTTCGAACAGATCCTTCCTGGCTGGCGGCAGTTATCCCCTTTATATTGGTTCTCCTCACAGCTATTTATTCAGCGGATGGGGACTATACCTTGAACCGACTCCAGGTAAAAATACCGTTTTTGGTACTACCCTTTGCTTTTGCCGGACTACCACTAGGGGATCGGCGTACCTATTTTCAATTACATTATATTCTGCTGGTACTGATGTGCCTGGCTGCTATGCCGGTCGTTTTCCAGTATATGATGGATCCATCCATGTATAATGATTTGCTTCGTCAGGGCCGTCACCTGCCTACTCCTTCAAACCATATCCGATTCAGTATGGTTGGGGCACTGGCATTTTGTTCCGGCGTGTATCTGTATCAGCAGCGGTTTGTTTGGTTCTGGCATGGGGAACGAATATTGCAGGTTGTGTTATTGGTTTTTTTGTTCGTTTTTCTCCACATGCTGGCAGTGCGTTCCGGTCTGTTGGTGTTATATGCGGGTCTGGTTTTAGGTATCCTTCGTTATATTTTTCTAAACCGACAATGGATAAGGGGAGGTCTGCTCATCTTGCTGTTGGCCGCCGGGCCTATTACAGCATACTTTACGGTGCCGGCTTTCCATGCTAAGTTGCGATACATGATGTGGGATATCGACCAAATGACCCTGGGTAAAGACATAGATAATTCAGATAGTAATCGGATTTTATCGATGCAAATAGGTTGGCAAATCTTCCGGGAAAACCCTGTCTTGGGTATTGGAATTGGTGATTTGCGAAAGGAGATAGAAGCCCGTTATCAGGAGCAGGCCCCCAACTATAAATCGCTGATACCGCACAACCAATGGATATATTTACTCGCCGGCTCAGGGATATTGGGCTTGTTGGTCTTTGTTTCAGCCTTCTTTTACCCCTTGGTGCATAAACGGCGATACCGTAATTACCTCTTTGTTCTCCTGCTTTTGATCTATTTTATCACCTATTGGTTTGAGCCTACCATTGAAAATAACTTTGGGATTAGCATTCTGCTCCTGTTTTTATTGCCTGGCCTACGGCAATCTGATACAAATACGGACTCAAACAATAAAACTTCCGGATCGGTGTCGTAGAATGCGCCTGAAATAAAACCCGGACCCAAATCCGAATACAAATCCGCCGATATGTGCCCACCAGGCTACACCGCCCGAATCCAGATTTACCGTACCCAGTGATCCTACACCAGAAATCGCTTGTTGCAAAATCCAGATACCCAAAAACAGAAATGCAGGCAGATAGGCGGAAGAGAATAAAAAGATGATGAAGACGCGGATACGCGACTTGGGAAACATCACCATATAGGCACCGAGAACGGCAGAAATAGCACCACTTGCACCTACTGCAGGAACCATGCTCCCCGGGTTAAAAAGCACATGGGTTATGCCGGCTATAATGCCCCCTAAAAGATAAAAAAGTACAAAACGGCTACTGCCGATTGTCGCTTCTATATTATCGGCAAAGACCCATAGGAAGATCATATTGCCCACTAAATGCATCACCCCTCCATGTACGAAAATCGAGGATAAGAGCGTCCACCAATCAGTGCCTGACCGGATCTCTAGCGGTATAGCCCCAAAGGTTTCATAAAACGATTGAAGATCCTGTGGGGGTGAGAAAAAGAGCATATAAAGAAATGTGATCACATTCAGACCAAGAAACAGATAGGTGAATATGGGCTTGTCGCCACCTTCAACCTGGTCATCGCCAATCGGAAATATCATAAGCTTTTTTTATCCGGCCAAGATAGCAAACTGCTTTAATTGTGAATGAGCAGCACAACGAATGAGCTATGGGCCAGCATGAATGGAAATGTGCAAGTAGACGACAATTGGAACTGATTTTTTAAAGGACAAGTAAATATTGTGCAAATTGTCGGATAAGTTTAAATGATAATTATGTTCCGCGTATTCTCAACATTATGTTTGCTACTATACTGCCAATGGGCTGGAGCGACCAATTACCTGGTTTCGGAAACAGATTCCATTCCCACCTTAATTGAAGATGGTGATTTCAATGCGTCTTGTCTGCCGGAGGCCCAGTATAAACCGTATACTTTTGAAAATGTGGGTCATACGAATACACCGGATATCCTTTTTTTAAGGAAGGATTTGGACGGCGAAAAATGGTATTGGAAGGAATTTGGTTGCTTGATGGAGCGTTTATTAATCCCATTTATACCGCTCCATTATGCTTGCTCCAGACCGGGCAAGGAACCTCCAGTGCCGACCGGATATTCTGGTGATCGATATATCGGATTGATCAAGGAGCGGGAGACTACAGAAGCACTCGTGTTTCCTTTGCGTGAACCGTTGCTTCCGGGAATGGCATTCCGACTGCGCTTTGGTGTCAGGGCAATGAGTGACAATTGCCAGTTTCCTCAAGTTTTAGTCGCTGGAAGTAAAGCCGAGCCCTGCCAGCAAATGGTCAATCAATTGCACCCTTCTCAAACGACAACCCTTTGCAAGGACGGCACCTTGTTTCAACCCATTCATCTGTTCCTCTCCGATCCATTGCCCAATCAATGGACGTCGCTGAATCCCATTTTCATTACTACGGACACCTTGAAATGGCTGATTTTTACGGTTGGCAATACGGACTCGCTCACCACAAATCCCTACCTGGGCATCGATGCCATTGAGCTGGAATGGTTGGATCTTGATGTGGACATGGAAGTAAATCATTCCTCCCCGGGCATAGGAGGTGTGTTTGAATGGACCATCACCATTAAAAATCCGGCTCCTGAACCTATATTCGGTTTGACCAGTTTGATTCGCGTTGATCGGATGATTGATTCGTTGCAATGTGCTGATTGTCAACTCGCATTGCCTGATGGCATGATTCCGTTCGTTACAAATTTGCCGGCGGCAGAAAACGGCACACCGGGCATTTACAAAAGCCGTATTCGAATTCGTTCTCTGACCGACTGTCCGGTCGATAATGTTCTTTATTTTCCAGGGTATCCTAATTATAAGGAATATAGGATTCAGTATCCGGAGGTTGATGACATCCTGTTTATTCCCTCCTCCATGGATTCCTTAAGCAAAGCAGTCCTTGCCGGTGCACTGCCTGCTGATTCCATATGGGGTGGCCAGATCTTTTTCCAAGGCAATATCGTCTGGGATCTTCCCCATTATGCATTCAGGGATTGGCAACTCCTCATCGGATGGGGCAACCGGATTACAGTTTCTGAAAATGCAGATATTCTGATGGAGCGAAGCCAAATATCCGGTTGTGGAAGGCCATGGGAAACCCTGCGGGTGAATAAAGACGGTAGGCTGAATATCAGTGGTGGACAGGTACGGGAAGCCAAATTAGCTATAAAGGTCCAAGCCGGAGGTGCCCTTATCCTGCGACAAACAGGATTCGATGCAATAGAGACTGATGTAGAGACCGAAAAATTTCTCCAGGATAAAGGAAGGAAAAAGCGCAATAGGAAATAAATGCAAATCCGAATACCTAACTGAACACTACTTAATTCAAAAATCCTTGTTTCTGTCGTATGTATAGCCTCATTCAGAAGGGCGTTACCCCAAAGCCACATCAAGGGTCATCATCACAGCAAAGCCTAGCAAGGTAGCTAGGGTAGCCAGGTCCGTATTCTTGGCCCGTTGCGACTCCGGTATCAATTCTTCCACCACGACGAAGATCATGGCCCCTGCTGCAAAGGCAAGTGCATAAGGGAGAATCGATTGCATGCTCAGGACCAGAAAAGCCCCAAGAACTCCGGCAATGGGCTCAACAATACCGGATAATTGTCCGTAAAAAAAGGCTTTTCCTCTGCTCATTCCTTCCCTGCGAAGCGGCACCGAAACGGCCGTTCCCTCTGGAAAGTTTTGTAGACCAATGCCAATAGCAAGGGCAATGGCCGCTCCAAGT
>JBBQMA010000093.1:0-8033 GCA_038328415.1 Chitinophagales bacterium
AGTATGTTGCATGTTCGCGCCCGGGAATTAAAAGTAGCTGGTGTGACAAACTATTCGGTTTTGCCCCAAATGGACGAAATCTTTTCCTCCAAATTACCGGCCCATATCAATGCCGACAAGGTGATTACCCTCAAAAAAGGATTTGATATCAAATTAATCGGCAAGGCTGCTCCAAAAATCGCGACAGCAGAGGTGATGACTTATGCGATCCAGCCTCCCAACTTTGCCAGGCTGACCCCCATTCCAAAAGTTACCGTTGAAATCGGTGCTAATGTTGCAGCCGGCGAACCTATATTTTTTGACAAAACGAATCCAGATGTGCAATTCGTTTCTCCGGTTTCGGGGGAGCTGGTCGAAGTGCGTCGCGGGCCAAAACGCGCTATCACGCATGTAATCATTTTAGCAGATAAGGAGCAGAATTATAAAGCACTTACGCCGCCAGATCTCTCCGGAGCCACTCGTGAGGAACTGATAGCGTTCCTCCAGGCGAATGGATTTTGGCCATTCATTCGTCAGCGGCCATTCAATGCAATGGCAGCAGCCGATAAAATGCCACGCGACATTTTCATTTCTACGTTTGACACAGCCCCATTAGCTCCTGATAATAACTTGATCGTTAATACGGACGGTGAGGCATTCCAGATGGGACTGAACGTCTTGGGGAAGTTGACATCCGGTGGGGTTCATTTAGGACTTGATGCAGGATCAAAGACAGTACCGTCGACATGCTTTACGGAGGCGAATGGTGTTGAAAAACATTGGTTTAAAGGGGTCCATCCTGCAGGTTGTGTCGGTATTCAAATCCACCATATTAAGCCCATCAAACCAGGCGAAATCGTATGGACGCTGGGTGTGCAGGACGTCATGCTACTTGGTAAAATATTCCGTGATAAGCGCTTTGATGCAAGCCGGATCATAGCGTTGGCGGGAGCTGAATTATATGAAGCTACCCATATTAAAACCATGACTGGTGCGAATGTTGGCGATCTGGTTAAAAACAAATTAAAGGAAGGAGCACTGCGTTTGATTTCCGGTGATGTGTTGACCGGTAAGGCCAAGCAGACGGATGATTTCATGGATATCTATGACGATCAACTCACGGTGGTACAGGAAGGTTACACCCATGAAATGTTCGGTTGGCTTTTACCCATTAAGGCAAGGCCATCTATCTCAAGGACATTCCCTAATTTCCTTTTGCCCAATTTGACATTTCGGGCGGAGACAAATACCCACGGAGAGGAAAGAGCCTTTGTGATAACAGGGCTTTATGAGGATGTTACGCCAATGGATATTTACCCACAATTCCTGCTTAAAGCGATTTTAGCGGACAATTTTGAGCGGATGGAAGGACTGGGCATCTATGAAGTAGTCGAGGAAGATTTGGCTCTTTGCGAATTTGTGTGCCCTTCAAAAGTTAACGTCCAAAAGATCCTGCGGGATGGTTTGGACATGATGCAGGAACAAGGTTAAATTATCGAATTAGAGATACAGTCACTTATGCGCGCATTGCTCCAATTTCTAAAGAAGATTGAACCGGATAAAAAGAAGTCTCCGTTCTTACACACCTTGCATGACGGGTTCTTCACATTTGCTTATGTACCGGACCATGTGACACACGGCGGCACACACCTGCGTGATGGAATGGACCTCAAGCGCACGATGGTGCACGTGGTAATTGCCCTTCAATTGTGTTATGTTTTTGGCACCTATAATATCGGTCATCAACATTTTGCAGCGCTCGGTCTGTACCCGGACATTTTTGATGGATTCCATTTGAAGCTGGTGCACGGCCTTATAAAGATGCTTCCCCTGTTTATTGTATCCCATGTAGTGGGGTTGGGTATTGAGTTTTATTATGCCTCGAAAAAGGGACACGGAATCGAAGAAGGATATCTCGTTACCGGAGCACTCATTCCATTAATCATGCCTCCGGACATTCCCTTATGGATCCTTTCGTTGTCCATCATCTTTGCCGTCTGGATTGGAAAAGAAGCTTTTGGCGGCACTGGTCGGAATATCTGGAATATTGCCTTGTTGGCCCGGGTTTTCGTATTCTTTGCCTATCCGACGGAAATATCTGGCGATTCGGTGTGGATTTCCGGATTAACCTCCGCGATACCAGGTGCGCTTCCCGAGTATGGATGGTGGCATCTGAATGTGTTCAACGGTTGGTTTGAATCTATGGGTTGGAACACCTTTAATCCTGCGGCTACTGTGGTTGATGGATTTTCCGGCGCAACACCCATGGCTTTAGCTTATCAAGGAGGATGGGAAGCGGTGACGGCCAACTATTCTGCTTCACAGCTTTGGTGGGGAAACATCCCCGGCAGTATCGGGGAAACAAGCAAACCACTCATCCTTCTGGGGGCTTTATTCCTGCTTGTTACAAAAATCGCCAGTTGGCGCGTTATGCTTTCTATGGTTCTGGGCTGTGCGTTTACCGGTTTGTTGTTTAACATGTGGGGCGCTACAGAATTTATGCGCGTGCCTTGGTACTACCAGTTTTATTTAGGTAGTTTTTTCTTTGCTATGGCATTTATGGCCACTGACCCTGTTACTGCTACAGGGACCAATACCGGGAAGTGGATCTATGGATTTTTAATTGGCGCTTTAGGATTGCTCATACGTGTAACCAACCCGGCATATCCGGAAGGATGGATGTTGTCCATCCTCTTTATGAATATGTTCGCCCCGCTGGTCGATCATTATGTCATCGAAGCTAACATGAAAAAACGATTGAAACGTGCATAGTACAAATTACATAATCCGTTTTGTGCTGATCATGACTACCCTTGCAGCCATTGTACTGGCTTCATTGAATACGGTATTGGGTGAGCAGCATGCAAAAAATGAGAAGGTCTATAACAAGCGTGCAATCCTTGCCGCCGTCAAAGACTATATAGAAGGATCGAAGAAGTTGGAGGATCTGGCGGATAAGGAGGTTGAAGCCTTATTTACCAATAATATCAAGCAGGTCGTTCTCAATATGAATGGCAAGGTTCAGGAAGGCAAAAGTGCAGAAAGTATTGACATGGGTAAAGAACGTAAAAAGCCGGAAGCTGAACGTTTGTTGCCATTTTATGTTTACACAAATAATGCGGGAAATCCATTCTATATTCTGAGTATTCGGGGCAATGGACTTTGGGATGAAATTTGGGGCTCCATTTCATTGGAGGAAGACCTTCGGACAATAGCAGGAGCGTCCTTTGACCATAAGGGGGAAACGCCTGGTCTGGGTGCTGAGATAAAGGACAACCCGGCGTTCCCGTCCCAGTTTACTGGCAAGACAATCTATAACGAAGAAGGGCAATACACTTCAGTGGTGGTAAGAAAGGGTAAGGCAGTAGATCCCACATTTGAAGTGGATGGTATCTCAGGAGCTACCGTTACATCTACAGGTGTAACAGAGATGCTTCAGAGGGGAATAAAGTATTATGAGCCTTATCTGAATTCTTTAAAAACGAAATCTTAAATCGGCATACGATGGCAGCAGAAGCGACTACATTGGCAGCAATGCCTAAGGAAAGAGAACCTATCTTCGGTAAGGTTGAGCGTAAACTGCTCTCGGATCCACTGAATGATAACAATCCTATAACCGTGCAGGTTTTAGGGGTGTGTTCTGCGTTGGCGGTGACCACATTGGTATATCCTTCAATAGTTATGGCCATAGCTGTCACATTTGTAACTGCATTTTCCAACTTGTTTACATCCATGTTGCGGAATACCATTCCGAAGTCGGTAAGGATGATCGTCCAATTGGTCATTATTGCTACGTTGGTAACCATTGTGGAGCAAATACTCAAGGCCTACAATTATCCGATTTATAAGCAGCTATCGGTATTTATTGGTCTGATTATTACCAATTGTATCGTTATGGGACGGTTAGAGGCTTATGCTATGGCCAACAAGCCCTGGCGCTCGTTCCTAGATGGTATTGGCAATGGTTTGGGCTATGGCGCTATCCTCATCATTATTGCAGTAATTAGGGAGGTAATGGGCAAAGGCAGCCTGTTTGCCGGCAGCCCGGTTGAAATGAAAATAATAGGTTCTTCTGACCTCTATTGGATTAATACCACAACTAATCCCTGGTTTGGATGGTATATGAATAATAACATGATGGTGCTTTCCGTCGCGGCAATGTTTATTCTCGGTATACTTATCTGGATTCAGCGTGCCCGTAACCCAAAACTGATTGATATTTCCTGATCCTATCAATAATTGATGTTATGGAATTTCTAAATGTATTTATAAAGTCGGCATTTATTGAAAACATGATCCTGGCCTACTTCCTGGGAATGTGTTCTTTTCTTGCTGTGTCTAAATCTGTAAAAACAGCATTTGGCCTTGGTATCGCGGTCATCTTTGTACTCGGAATAACGATGCCGATCAACTGGGTGATCAATGTCTATTTGCTGGGTGAAGAAGGTATTTTTGGCATGGACCTTACTTTCCTTCGTTTCATCCTTTTTATTGCCGTGATTGCATCAATGGTACAGTTAGTTGAAATGGTGGTGGAAAAAATTTCTCCTTCCCTTTATAACTCGCTGGGTATATTTCTTCCTTTGATCACAGTGAATTGTGCCATTTTGGGTGGTTCACTGTTTATGGTTAGCAGGGAATACACGTTTTCAAACTCAGTGGCTTATGGCATGGGAGGTGGTTTTGGCTGGTTTTTGGCCATTATCGCTCTGGCTGCAATTCGCGAAAAAATGGCTTACTCAAATGTACCTGCTCCGCTGCGCGGATTAGGTATGGCATTCATTCTGACAGGGCTGATGGGCATAGCGTTCATGAGCCTTATGGGTATAGACCCTGCAACAATGGGTGGCAAATAACAACTAAAATTTAGAGGCATGTTTGTCTTGATCAATTACAGTATTATCGGGTATGCCGTCTTGGTATTTTCAGCGGTTATCCTTGCATTTTCATTAATTCTTATTTACGCCAGAAAAAAGCTGGTTCCTCAGGGAGCAGTAAAAGTTGTGGTCAATGGGGATGAAGAGAATCCAATCATGGTTCAACCGGGCAGTTCGCTGCTATCCGCCTTATCCGATAAACACATTTTCTTGCCCTCAGCATGTGGTGGTGGAGGCACATGTGCTATGTGCGAATGCCATATCGACGAAGGGGGGGGAGATGTATTACCCACAGAATTGAACCACCTCACCCGTAAAGAGGTCGCTGAACATATGCGACTGGCTTGCCAGGTGAAAGTGCGTCAGGACATGAAAATCCGTATTCCTGAAGAAATCTTCGGTATCAAAAAATGGGAATGCGAGGTCGTTTCCAACTACAACGTCGCGAGCTTTATTAAGGAATATGTAGTCCAGCTTCCCGACGGGGAAATGATGGATTTCCAGTCCGGTGGTTATATACAGATCGATGTACCGAAGATTGTGGTAGAATTTAAAGATATGGAAATAGCTCCGCATCCTGAGGATCCCGCCGGCCCCGATAAATTCCGGGCGGAGTGGGACAAGTTCAAACTTTGGGATCTTCGCATGGTCAATGATGAACCACAGTTCCGTGCTTATTCTATGGCCAATCACCCGGCCGAAGGCAATATCATCATGCTGAATATCCGGATCGCGACGCCGCCCTGGGATCGCGACAAAAACAACTGGAAAGCAGTGAAGCCGGGTGTGTGTTCAAGTTATGTGTTTGGTGCTAAGCCTGGTGATAAGGTGACTATCTCTGGACCATATGGTGAGTTTTTCATCAAGCCTACCCGAAAGGAAATGGTCTATATCGGGGGTGGTGCTGGCATGGCACCCTTGCGCTCCCATTTGTTTCATATCTTTCATACGGCCAAAACCAGAGACCGCAAAGTGTCTTTCTGGTATGGTGGTCGGTCCAAGAGAGAGCTCTTTTATACGGACCAGTTCCGTAAAATTGAAAATGAATTTGACAATTTCCGCTATCATGTAGCTCTTTCTGAACCTTTGCCTGAGGACAACTGGGTTGTTGCTAAGGATTTACTCGATCGCAATGCCGATGGATTTACAGGTTTTATTCATCAGGTGCTCTATGATAATTATCTGAAAAACCACCCGGAGCCGGAGGAGATCGAATATTATTTCTGCGGTCCGCCTATGATGAACCAGGCCGTGATCAAATTATTGGATGATCTCGGTGTGCCGGAGGAAAATATTGCCTTCGATGATTTTGGCGGATAATCAACAATGTATATACCGGCAGGGGGTCTCAAAAAAGGCCCCCTGTTTTTTTTTGGTAATTTACCTGCCTGTTAAAACCATGGAGGGTTCCAAATAGGGAGGCCTTTTTATTGCGCGGTTATTTTCCCGATGGAGACCTTACTTTTGTTTGAATTTTACGACTTAGTACAGTTGGCAGAATCACAGCTTATGCAAAAACCCAAACGATATCTGGTCACTTCAGCACTCCCTTATGCCAATGGACCATTGCATATTGGCCATTTGGCTGGTGCCTATTTGAACGCAGACATCTATGTTCGCTGGCTCCGTGCAATGGGGGAGGAGGTGCTGTTCGTCTGTGGCTCGGACGAACATGGAGCGGCAATAACAATTCGCGCCATGAAGGATGGTCTCACGCCAAGGGAGATCGTCGATAAATATCATGAGCTTTTTGTTAAAACCTTTGACGAAATGGGGATATCATTTGATGTATATCACCGTACTTCTGAGGCATTACATCATGAAACATCACAGGAATTTTTTCGTACTCTTTACCAAAATAATTCCTTTATACAAAAAGAGTCCGAACAATATTTTGACGAAAAAGCCGGTGTTTTTTTAGCAGACAGGTATATAAAAGGGATCTGCCCCAACTGCAGTAATCCGGAAGCCTATGGCGATCAATGTGAGAAGTGCGGATCTACCCTAAATCCAACCGATTTGGGCGATCCCCGATCTGTACTTTCCGGCGACAAACCGATCATGCGATCAACCCGCCATTGGTATCTCCCCCTGGAGCGCCATGAGGAATGGCTACGCGCCTGGATAAATAATGGCACCTTGGATGGAACACCCCATCATATTCCACAAGATTGGAAGAACCATGTCCTTGGGCAATGCCGCTCCTGGTTGGATGCAGGATTGCAACCCCGGGCCATGACCCGCGATCTGGATTGGGGTGTGGATGTACCTGCAGACATTCCCGGATCAGAAGGAAAAAAACTCTATGTTTGGATGGATGCTCCCATTGGGTATATCTCGGCGACTAAACATTGGGCAGCGACAAATGGGACGGATTGGAAAACCTGGTGGCAGGATCCGGATTCAGCGCTAATCCACTTTATTGGAAAAGATAATATAGTTTTCCACTGTTTAATTTTCCCTGTCATTCTTAAGGAACATGGTTCATACAACTTGCCCATTAATGTGCCCGCCAATCAATTTATGAATCTGGAAGGGAATAAAATATCCACATCCCGCAATTGGGCAGTGTGGGTGCATGAATACCTGGAAGAATTTCCGGGCATGCAGGATTCGCTGCGATATAACATGATCCGGAATATGCCGGAGCAAAAAGATAGTGAGTTTACTTGGAAGAACTTTCAGGAAACCCACAATAGTGAGTTGGTCAATAACCTGGCTAATTTTATAAATAGGGTACTTGTCCTCACCCATAAGTTTACTGACGGCGTGCTAGTTTCCGGCGACGCCAGTCGGGAATTCATCTCCGGTGATGGTACAGGTAGACAGATCACGTTGGCGGAGGAATTGAAAGGGCTCGGAGCAAAGGTGGTCGAAATCGACATATTGGTTCGCCATTTTAACTTTCGGGAGGCGATGCAAAAAGTCATGGAGATTTCAATGGCGGGCAACTTATTGCTGCAAGCCAATGAGCCTTGGGCCAAGGCTAAATCTGCGCCCGATGACATGCGAGTTGTCCTCTTTGCAGGGGTGCAATATGTAGCTGTTCTTTCAAAGCTTGTACGGCCGGTCCTGCCATTTGCGGCGGATCGGCTTGAGGTTATGCTAGGTTTAGGTACAACCGGTGTTGGCGGTGAGCTAAAAATAATGATGCAATATCTACATAATGGCCAGACA
>JBBQMA010000094.1:0-8028 GCA_038328415.1 Chitinophagales bacterium
ATCCGAATACTGTATAGTCCTGGTCCAGTTGTGGTGTGCCCCCAACAGTCTTGTAACGTTCACGTTGTTCTGCTGTATATCGAAATCCTTTTCGTGCTTCTATGCCATCCAGTATGGCATCGCTTGCTTTGTTGCCTTGTACAATATAAAACTGGGATCCGGAGGATTTCTTCTGGGGATTCGCGCCATCACCCATCCGCGCAGCACAAAGAGCGCCTTTCGTATGGGCCAAACCGGTCCTGAACTCAGCATCCACCTGATACCCTGGCCCACCTGAACCCAGCCTTGCCTGAGGGGAAGCACCTTTGGAACTTGGGTCTCCACCTTGAATCATAAAACCTCTGATGACCCGGTGAAACAACAGGCTGTCATAATAGTGTTCTTCCACCAGCTTCATAAAGTTATCCCGGTGCAACGGCGTCTCATCCGATAGCTGAATGATCATTTTGCCATAAGGTGTGTTCATTTCTACCAGACAAGGTTCTGGTGCTGTTATTTGGATCGTTTTTTCCATTCGTGTCTTTTTGTTTTTTTTCAACGCTACAAGAGCAATCGTATAATTGCCCGATAATGAATAGGTGTGTATGGGGTGTAAAGCCGTAGCCGTTGCACCATCTCCGAATTCCCAGTAGTATTCCGTTGCATGCCTGGATTGATTCTCAAAACGGATTTCAGAAGGCGCAGGTTTTTCCTGACCACTCCAGGTAAAATCTGCAACAGGACGTGCACAGGAAGATAAAATCAGCAGTATGCCTCCAATGAGGAATAGGTAATTGTATGACATAATTATATTCAATTTGGCGTATGCTTAACGGCCGTTTGGCACTATCTATTGCCCGGCTTGTCAGGGAGCGAATTAGTTTTACTTCAGAATTTTAACGATCATACGAAGGTCTTCGGTTGGCCGGTCGTACTGCCCGGTGGGGACAGTAACCATGCGATCAATCACATCCAAGCCTTCAACCACTTCTCCGAAAACGGTATAATCCATATCTAAAAAAGGAAGACCACCCCTTTCCAAATAAAGTTTACGTTGTTCCGGAGTGTATTTAATTCCTTTCTGTGCCTCCCATTGATCCAGTTCGACTGCTGTGACAGCTTTGCCCTGAACGATATAAAACTGGGATCCTGCACTTTTGCGCTCCGGATTCTGGAAGTCATCCATGCGAGCAGCTGCGACGGCACCCTTTACATGAATAGCCCCTATCTCCGGCTCAAGAAGGTATCCAGGCCCGCCCTTTCCTAATATATCCAGGATGTGCGCATCTTTAGAATCCGGGTCACCACCCTGGACCATAAATTCTTTGATAACGCGATGAAATAAGGTGTAATCGTAAAATTTTTCATTTGCCAGCTTGATAAAATTATCGCGGTGTTTAGGCGTAGAATTGTACAAACGAATCTTCATGTCCCCATAGGGTGTTGTAATAAGTGCATAACTGGATTTGTCCGATTGGCAGGTACCTGTTAGCATAGATACCATTGCCACAAAGAGAAAAGACCATTTCATCAAAGAAAAATTTAAGTTAAACTTGTTGGCGCTACTTCATTTGACGCAGATCCATTACTGTACTGCATGTGTTGTCTTTTAATTTACTTCGCAAAGATTTCACTTTCTCGGAAATATCGAATAAGTAATCGTTTAAGCCATGCTTCCTGTGTTTTTATTCCGGTCGTATCATGCGCCTTGACCATCTCATAATGTGGCCAGCCATCAGCATCCAGCCCCACAAATTCAAAATACCCTTCCAAGCTAAGCAAGTGACATACTGAAATATGCATCAGGTCCTGTTTCTCCTCCTTAGTATATGCATGTTTAACCTTGCCTAGTATTTGTATACCTACCAGAAATAACAGAGCGTTAAGGTCAGGCAAACTATCCCTACCCATAGCATCCTGCACCTGATTACGCAAAGCCAACCAACTAAAGTCTATCTCCCAATCTTCCATATCGGGAACAAAAATAAGCTTTGGTAAGCGAACCCCACAATAAAGGGTCGGAGGCTATCCTCCAATAGCGATCATTGAGCGATTGTTTATGCTGCTGGCATCTGTTTCTAAATAATTATCTGCCAATTGGCCACCTAAACGAGCATGTTTTGCCAATATGGCTTCCCTGATCAAGGGCTCGACCGAATATCCATTGCGCAAAGGGGTAAGCAGATCCGTCTCACCTTGAGAAAAAAGGCAATTTTTAAATTTGCCGTCAGCGGTTAACCGAATTCGGTTGCAGGTATCGCAAAATGGTTGACTCATTGTACTGATGACAGCAAACGTACCCTTATACCCTCTGACTTGATAAGCCCTAGCTGTATCATGGGGATCGTCCTGTAATTTATCGTATGACACCTTATCTGTAAGCAGCTCCAGGATTTGCCTGTGTGTAAATACCTGGTCGGAGGACCAGGCATTGCCGTCGAAGGGCATAAACTCGATAAACCGTATATGGATGGGTAATTCCTTGCCCCAGTTTACAAAATCGGGCACTTCGAATTCATTAATACCCTTCATCACCACCATATTGACCTTCACCCGAAAGCCCTCAGAAACGAGCAACTCGATATGCTTTACAATTAATGCCAAATGGTTACGGCGCGTAATCCGTTGATTTACTTCAGGATTGAGCGAATCCAAACTAATATTCACACTCCGCAAACCAGCAGCTCTAAAATCATCTAAAAACCTGTCAATGAATACACCATTTGTTGTTAAGGCGAGCTGGACAGGATAACGACCCAGCATCCGGATAATCTTGCCTGCGTCTTTACGTACCAGAGGCTCGCCACCAGTAAGCCGAATCTTTCGGACACCATGTTGAACAAATAGACCAGCCAATGTATTTATTTCGTCCGCAGTCATCAGCTCCTTTCGGTTCATAAAATGCATATCCTCCTGTGGCATACAATACTGGCAGCGCAGATTGCAGGAATCCGTGAGGGATATGCGCAGGTAGTCGTGAAATCGACCAAATTTATCTGCAAGTAAGGGCCCGTCAGGCGATGTGCTCATTCTTCAAAGGTATCGGTTTTTATATTGACAAGCATCACAGGACAGAATAAGGCACCGCTACTGTCAAATGATGTTGTAAGTGGACGCAAGGTCCTGGAGGGCGAACAACTGATGCGTTTGCGATTAGTTTGCTCGCCAGAAGAAAGGTGTGAATAAGACCAATACCGTAAATAACTCCAACCGGCCTAACAACATTAGAATAGAAAGGGTCCATTTGGCTGATTCAGGAATTTCAGAGAAATTATACACAGGACCTACTGTCCCCAAACCCGGACCAATGTTGCCCAAGCTGGTGGCTACAGCACCTGAAGCGGAAACCATGTCCATTCCCTGCATAGTAACGATAAGGGTACCTACAGCAAACGTGGCCATATAAAAAAGCAGAAATACCATAATGTGCGTTAAAATACGTGGAGCAACAACCTGGTCATCTATTTTTATACGCACCACACCCCTAGGATGCAGTATTCGTTTGAACTCTAAAAAGGAGTTTTTTAGAAATACCAAATGACGGATAACCTTAATACCCCCAGCTGTCGAACCAGCACAAGCTCCGGCAAACATCAATAGGAAGAAAAAGAAAATCAAGGGCTGGCCCCAGGTAGTAAAATCAGCAGATACAAATCCGGTAGTTGTGATAATTGAAATCACTTGGAACAACGTATCCCGAAATAATTTCTCTGAAAACTCGCCCGCATGAAAAATATAAAAAAGAGATCCTGCAATAATTAAGGATAATGTACCGAGTGAATATGCCCTGAACTCGCTACTTCCCCATGCACGTTTAAACCTACCGGTAGTGAAGTAATAGATAACTGTAAAATTTGTACCGGCAATAAACATAAATAGTGCGAGCAGATACTGAATTGAAGGAATATCCCAGTAGGCAACACTTGCGTTTTTGGTTGAAAATCCTCCCGTAGCCAACGCAGTCATTGCGTGATTAAGTGCGTCAAAAGCCGGCATTCCACATAGATAAAGCAATCCAAAAGCCAGCAGTGTCAGACCTAAATAAAGATACCACAGTCGCTTAGCCGTTTCTTGAATACGTGGATGTATTTTATCTGAAGTAGGCCCAGGTGCTTCGGCAACAAACAATTCAATCCCGCCGATTCCCAATAAGGGGAGAATTGCTACTGATAAAACGATAATTCCCATACCACCTATCCACTGTGTAAAACTTCGCCAAAATAATATACTTGGTGGAACAACTTCAATATCCTTAAGTATACTGGCTCCTGTGGTTGTCAATCCGGACATGGTTTCAAAAAATCCATCCGTTATTGTAGAAATAATGCCACTGAATAAATAAGGCAACATGGAAAAACCTGCTAAGCCAATCCAACCGACTGTAACCACCAAATAACCAGTTCGTTTATTAATTTTAAGGTCTGCTCGCTTACGCAATTGCCTAAACAAAATCCCAAAAAAGACTGTACAGACACTAGAATATATAATGGTAAGGTGTTCACCATCCTGATAATAAAAAGAAAAAGGAAGACTTACCAACATGGAAGCCCCGAGAATCATTAATAAAATGCCCAACACATGGCCTGCATCCCTAAAAAGTATCATTAGCGAAACATTTTTTCGACAGCCTGAATGGCTTTAGGTAATGCAAAAACGATAACCTTATCGTTCAGTTGAAGCTGGAAGTTCCCATCCGGAATCAGACTTTGATCGTTGCGGATGACGCCCCCAATAAGTGCATTTTCCGGAAAGTGAAGTTCTCTTAACGGTACCCGGGTCAATCGATTTGATTTCTGAATAGAAAATTCTATAATCTCCGCGTCGACACCGTGAAGACTTGTAATCGCTTCGATTTTTCCCTGACGAACATATCGGAAAATATTATTTGCCGCGATCAACTTTTTATTAATAATCGTGTCCACTCCAATGTTCTGGCTAATATGAGTATAATCTGCATTTTCAACTAATGCAATGGTTTTGGCTACACCGCACTCTTTGGCCATCAGACTGGTTATAATATTCGTTTCGGAATTAGGTGTAACTGCAATAAAAACATCCATTTGATCCAGGCCTTCTTCACGAAGTAATTCAATATTCCCAGGGTCACCTTTAATGACTAGCGAATTTTTCAAATTTTCCACTAAATCCTTACATATGTTTCTGTTTTCTTCAACTATAGTTACGTGGTATTCCTTTTCTAACAATTCGGCAGTACGCATTCCTACGTCTGTACCGCCAAGAATCATAATTCGTTTTGCCGGATTAGTGCGTTTGCCAAACAAGCTGAGTACTTCGTCAATTTGTTTTTTATTGGTAATAAAATATAAATGATCGTTGCGTTGAAGCAATGTACCTCCTCGTGGAATTATGGTATTATGCCCACGCAAGATGGCTATTGGGTTAAAACGGATATTTGCATTGTCTTGGGTAATTTCATCAATCGTTCGATTAACAGAGGGTGACATCGTGTCCACTGTAATCCCAAAGAGAGAAATTTTGCCTCCTTCAAATTCAAAATGATCAGTCAATGACCGCTGTTTGACCAGACGTTCAATCTCTTGTGCTGCCAATGCACGTGGCGAAATAAGACTGTCAACGCCCAATTCCTGAAAAAGCTGACGTGTTTCCGGATTCAAATATTCAATGTTGGATATTCGCGCAATAACTTGTCTGGCACCCATTTTTTTTGCCAGTATGGCGGATACCAGGTTTGTTTTTTCAGAAGTGGTTACTGCCAAAAAAAGATCGGCATCATCTACTCCGGCAGACTGCAGAATTTTTACTGAACCGGAATCTCCTTTTATAACCTGGACATCAAGGTGCGTCTGTGCATATTCCAGCACCTCCGAATTGATGTCAATCAAAACGATATTTTTCTGTTCAAAGGAGAGCAATTGAGCCAGATGAAAGCCTATATCGCCAGCTCCGGCAATGACTATTTTCATGTGTGATGTCTTGAATTGACCTGCAAATATCCACTTTCAATACAATCTTTGATGAGAAATTACTGACCTAATGTAATAACACCTCTCATATTATCGAAGGGACTACCATCCATTAGTACAATCCAGTCATTGGGGAATGACGGTAAGCTGATTGAAACCTGATGAATAAACCATAACACGTTGATGACATACCCAGCCTCTTTAGCTGGTTTGGTATCCATCCAAAACGTCCATTGGCATTCTATGGTTCTTATCCAAATCAAACCATGAGCCAGCCACCATCGTAATGGAAAAAGAAAGTGCCTTCTTATGGATTATACGCAAGCCTTCGGTATACTTTTTACCTAAGCCTTCAACAAATCGCTTCGATGATGGTAGGAAAGGATCCTGGAACCCCTTAGCATGTTGGTAATTCTTAACTTCAATTAGTGTTGTGCTAATGCTATTGTGTCGGTTAAGTCACAGCGATTTTTTCTCAGATCAAAAAAGAAATGCTGCGCATAGCCATAGCTATGTAAAGGATTTATTTTGAAGATAGGAGGAAAAAGATCAAGACTTGGACTGGCTAAACTAGTGTTAACACAACACTAGATAAAGATAGCCGTCCTTCAACGCCACAAAGTCCACACCTTTGATACCTAATCCCGTCAATTGGAAAAACCATTCTGTTTTGTCAAAGGCTATTACCTGATCGTTCTTGTCAGAAAGAATACGGTGCCGGCTTTTAAAAAATTCATGTTGCATCCTAGTCTTAAGATATTTTGAATCCAACTAAACCAGACACTTGAGTTACAAAGCACCCTGTACGATCAACCATTGAACATTTCTTCCCAACTTTGACGAATGGCCCTCAGCATTTCCAACTTACTCCACTTGCCCAAAATCGAACTTCATGTTCATCTTGACACGTCGTTGAGTTACCAAAATGTCGTTGGTCTGGATCCGGCAATCTCACAGGATGCCTATCAAATGCACTATGTGGCACCTGATAAATGCCATGACCTTAGCCATTTTTTAGATTATACTGAGCCTGCTTTGCGCTTACTACAAACTGCTGAAAACCTGGATAAAGCCTTGCGTCAACTGATTCGGGAATTGAGCCTGGATCACATCATTTACGCTGAAATTCGGTTTGCACCCATACTCCATACCCGCGCAGGGCTGTTACCGGAACAGGTAGCAAAAGTAGCATGTCAGGCTATTGACGCAGGTTTTGTTGAAACTGGAGTTCAGTGCAGGCTACTCTTTTCTACACTGCGTCACTTTTCACTTTCAGAAAGTATGGCTACCGTCAGGCTTGCACATGACTGGAGGACAAAAGGTGTGGTTGGCGTAGACCTTGCCGGAGATGAAGCCTCATATACCCTGGTGAACCATATTCCCGCTTTTCATCTTGCCAACGAATTAAACTTGCCAGTAACAGCCCATGCCGGCGAGGCTTCAGGCGCAGAAAGTGTATTGGAAGTGCTGGATAAGCTGCTCCCCCGGCGTATTGGTCATGGCGTTCGAAGCGCTGAAGATCCTGAGCTAGTGGCCTTGCTCGCCCGGAAGATTATCCATCTGGAAATATGTCCCAGCAGTAATCTCCAAACAGGTGTTTTCCAAACGATTCAAGATCATACCGTGGATCTCCTCTACCGGGCAGGTGTTTCCCTAAGTCTAAATACCGATGGCAGAGGACTGACAGCCACTACATTAACTCTGGAATACGCTTTAATCAGTGAGGTTTTTAGTTGGTCGAAGATTGATTTTCTGCGAACCAACCGGATGGCCCTAGAGGCGGCATTCTGTGACCTATCGACCAAAGACCAACTTTTGGGCATCCTGGAAGGTGGCTATTCAATTTGAGGAGTTTTTCTGACCATCAATGTTGACCCTTGCATGGAACACGCACTTATTTATCTCCACAATCAGCGGGATTTACTGGCCATAGAAAAAGATGCCGACCTGACGATTTGGCAACAAAAGATCAAACGAATGTCCCTTGCGGAACGGCTGCATCATGGATTTTCCTGGCAACCGGTCCAGGTTATAAAATCCGGATATGCTTTGGGTGACAAAGCCTCGGTCACCCTCCAGCGAAACGGTGGACCCAAAAAGGACT